>SACC01000414.1 GCA_009928745.1 Clostridia bacterium | reverse complement strand
GGGGAATGGCATTTCTCTTCCGTCAAGTATAAAAGTTTTAGGTAACAATGCTTTCACCTATAGTCAGATAAGCAGTATAAATTTACCACACAATTTAACTGAAATTAAATACTCTGCATTTGAAGATTGTCAAAATCTTGAAAGCATTATAATTCCTGCGGGAGTTACCATTTTGGATTCTAGTGTTTTTGAAGATTGTACGCGGTTAAATGAAGTGAATATCTTGGGAGATATTACCGAAATTAGTAGCAGAGCGTTTAGTCAGTGCTATTGCTTAAAAAGAATTAATAGTGAAACGGATGGGGTTTTCAACCTTAATTTTTCGCTAGTTAAGATTGAGGATGAGGCTTTTCGCTGCTGCGATGCTATGGAAGAAGTGAATATTGCTGAGACGGTTACCCAAATAGGAAGCGAAGTTTTTTCTCAGTGCTTAACTTTAGCGGCAATTCATGTTGACGAAGATAATACAGAATATAAATCAATCGATGGAGTATTATACGACAAATCGGGTGAAACACTATTGTATTATCCAGTTGGCAAGCCTCAAATAACATTTATATTACCGGAAGGGATAAAGGTTCTATCATCCTTTGCTTTTTATGGAGTACATTATTTAGAAAACATAGTGATTACAGAAGGAGTAACAACAATAGATGATTGTGCAATATGCTGTTGTTATAGTTTAAAAAGCATTATAATACCTAGCACTGTTAATGTAATAAACCAAATATCGTTTGATGAGTGCGAACAGTTAGAAGAAGTGTTTATATACGCAATTACTCCTCCGCAATTAATGAGTTTCTTCGGCGAGTTTGGTAATTACAAGATATATGTGCCGGCAGAAAGCGTTGATATATATTTGGAAAATGAAATGTGGCAATACTACTATTATGATAGAATTTGCGCTATACCCGAAGAATAATTGGAGAAAAGAAAAAGTTGCAGTAAGCAAAAATAATTAAGCAAAAAATCATTGAATATAAACGTATTGAGTATAAACATATTAAGTAAAATACGGCGAATTCGCCGTATTTTATATTATTCTTTGCAGACATAAATTTGGGTTTAATCTTTGCAGATGCAATTTGGGTTTTGTGATATCGCGAGCTTGCGACAATCAACGAATAGCGCGTCATATATGAGTAAATAGTCGGTCAATAGATTGCCGATGCCGAGCAGGTATTTTATAGCTTCGGTAGCCTGTATTGTGCCGATAATCCCGGCAACTGTGCCGAGAATAGCTTTACTTGGATTGAGATTGTCGGGAATTGTCGGGACTACGCAGCGATAGCAGGCGTGACCGGGGACATAGGTCATTGTTTCGCCTTGGAACTGCATAACGCCGGCGTGAGAGTAGGC
This sequence comes from Clostridia bacterium, assembly GCA_009928745.1. Classification (GTDB taxonomy): domain Bacteria; phylum Bacillota; class Clostridia; order Christensenellales; family CAG-1252; genus SACC01. Next base: position 264 of record SACC01000414.1, on the reverse strand, counting down.
TTTTTTTAATGCAACGCAGACATCGTTAACTACGAATTTTGAATCAAAATTATCGGTAGCTTCAATAATAAAATCGTAGTTTTCCTCCGCAATTATCTTTTTGAGCGCCGCCGCATCCATATATTCGTTATAAGTTATTATTTTTATATTCGGATTAATACCTTGCATCCGCTCTTTAGCAGACAGCACCTTAGCTTTGCCGAGATTATTGGTTGAATGGACTATTTGCCTTTGCATATTGGACAATGCGACGGTGTCGCCGTC
>SACC01000413.1 GCA_009928745.1 Clostridia bacterium | reverse complement strand
GTGGTATAAAGTGATACGTATAATTTTTCGTACCGTTTTCTGTATGTTCCTGACTTTTTTTCTTGCGCTCGAATGTCTCATAACCGTCAATATGTTTTCTTCGGAGGACGGAGATCTCGATTATATAATCGTCCTCGGTGCTAAGGTAAACGATAACGGGCCAAGCGGCGCTTTATTTGAACGCATTATTAAAGCTTACAGGTATCTTTCCGACCATCCGGATACAAAGGTAATAGCCTCCGGCGGACAGGGCTCGGACGAATACATAAGCGAGGCGGAAAGTATCAAACAAATACTCGTTTATTACGGTATCGACGAGAGCAGGATAATACTTGAGGACCGTTCCACCAACACCGCGGAAAACATCCGTTTCAGCGCACAGCTTATACCGGAAGGCTCGACTGTCGGGCTTGTATCGAACAATTTTCATATCCTACATGCGAAACTGCTGGCGGATAAATACATTAAAGGAGAAGTTTACGGCATAGCCGCTCCGTTTCCGTCTTTTCTTTTTCTGCATTTTACCGTCAGGGAAGCATTTACGATAACCTTTGATATCCTGGCGGGAAATATATAATCAAGGTCAAAAACGGCTTGACAACGGTTTGGCTTTGTGTTACAATAACCAAGCCAAATGACACAGTGAGCGTGCAACGAAGCGAGCGTGTAACGCAGCGGGCGTACAACGCAGGCGTAGTTCAGTGGCAGAACATCAGCTTCCCAAGCTGAATATGCGGGTTCGATTCCCGTCGCCTGCTCCAATAAATAAACCATCATCAATTAACAAATAATGATGATGGTTTTTTATATCAATATAGTGACAGTATAAATACTAATGAACCTATTAAATGAGGAGGGCTTATATGGAGTGTATATCTTATGAAGATTTCTGCGAACTTAATAAACCGCATGAGGATTACTACTTGGGCAGATGGGCTTATTTTAAAGAAGTGATAAAAATGGTCGACGAAATAAAACCTGATTCCGTTTTAGAACTTGGTCCGGCTCTTTTTACTTTGGTTAAAAATTCTGACATTATGAGAAAACCGGAAATCGATAAGTGGGGTGTTCCGTCCGGGGTAAAATCCGTTGAATATCTACATGACGCTACAAAAATGCCTTGGCCTGTGGATAAAAAGTACGATTTATTCATTGCATTACAGGTATTTGAACATCTTGTTAACTGTCAAGCGGAAGCTTTTCAGGAAGTCAAACGCATAGCCAAATACGCCATATTAAGCTTGCCCTACAAATGGGATTGCCCTAAAGACAATGCTAATTATCCTGAGCATCATATGATTGATGAGAATACAATTCTTAATTGGACAAAGGGCGAAGAACCTATTAAGTGGGTTTACATAGAAAGAACCGGAGCAAGGGTTTCAAAAGGTGAGAGAATTATTGGTTTGTGGAAATTTTAACAAAAAGCAATAGCGTTTATTATATCGATAAGTTCAAAAATTCCCAAAAAGCTATTCATAGGGAGTACCATTAAAACAAGCCTGAACGCGAAACCGCGTTCAGGCTTTTTGATGTTTATTACAGATTAACCCTTGAAGCAGCCGGGCTTGATTTCGTCGCCGTATTTCGCCTTGGCTTCTTCTATCTTCTTGATGGCGGCATCC
>SACC01000412.1 GCA_009928745.1 Clostridia bacterium | reverse complement strand
CTCGGCATTTAGTCGGACTTGAGGGGACAACGGCGTCGCAAGCTGCGCTCTTACTCGTTCCGTCAGGTATGACGGAAACATCGCCTTATCGTTTGCTTGCTCCGCTCCCAAGAACGGTTACTTGCGTACCCGTTTTTGGGTTTTAAGTTTGGGTAGTCCGTTGGTGTTATTGGGATAATTGCGCTTTGTGATGTTTTCCCCCTCTTTTTGCAAAATTCATCCCTTTCGTTTTCATTGCTCGCGCAACGTAAGAGGAAAAAGTTAGGTACACGCCCTAACTTTTTCAGATATATTTTTGCTTACGAAATTCACTTATTTCCCAAAGCAGAAGTTTATTTGATGGCTGAAGTTTCTTCTGTTAGTGCTTTCGGTTTAGGGTTGCGCATTATTATGAATTTGCTCATAATGAAAGTAATCACAAAGGCTGCGAAGGAGCCGGTAAGCTTGCCGATGTACTGACAAACCGTCAGATTAGGTATTACTTTATTCAATGCTTCGGTGATTGCCGCTCCCGACCAGGTATTGAACACTATTATTCCGCATACCATTATCGCATAAGTTATCATACTGAAAGCGAGGTTATTGGTAGCTTTGAAGGTTTTTTTGCGGTTGACGATAAAAGCGGTGATTTGGGCTAAAACGACAGATACGAAGAACGCTATCATCGCGCCCATTCCGCCGCTTTCGGTAGTATAGCGGAATATCCACCACACCGCTTCCTCGGTATAATTCTTGAGGAGCAACACGAGCAACGTGAACGAAACGTATTCGACGATGAACGCGAGCATACTGAATACTGTGTATTTTATTATTTGAGCGATGTTCTCGTGAGTGCGGAGATAATTCTTGATTTTTTGCACAACCGACGGTTTTTTGACCTCTTCCTGCATAAAAGCCTCCAATAAACTATTGTATTAAGTATATTCTTATTAAATGCAATTGTCAATAATCGATTTTTTGTAAGGTGTGGACAAATAGTAGTGTTGATACGGCTAAGTGCGCCGCTTCGGCTTGGTTGCGTACGCCTATATACGCGCCCATCGCCGTCTTACCGCCTGTTGCCCGTCTGAACCCCACTCTTTGCCACCCCTCATTAATCCATATGTATTGTCCACACCCCGCTCGTCAAAGGGGACACACGCAATATATTAATTGTCGAGTTTCTCCTCTTCCAAGATGCATATCTTGAAATTCACCCATTTTCGGGCTTTTCAGCCTCAGGGGCGGCGGCAAAAAGCGTGTTTTTGTTCCGCCGCTAAAATAAGCTTTTTATTCTAAAAAACCCCCTCTTGTCCACACCCCGCTCGCATAGCGTCGGCGCTCGGCTATTGCCGTGAAGCCGCTTATTATGGTAATTGACCCGCTCCGTTTTTATATGATACGGGCATACATATTTACGATAATGTTGCGAATTTTAATACTAAAACGATAATAGGCGTGATATAATGATTGTATCGCAGATATAAATATTTTCGGAGGTATTAATATGGCAACCAAAGTCGTAGTAGAAAGCGGCGAAAAAGAGAGAAAGCCTGCACGCGGCGCAGGATTGGAAAAGTTATTCGACATTTTGGGAGAGTTGCTCGCGTTGATTACCGTTATTGTTTATGCGGTGTTAATAACTGTC
>SACC01000411.1 GCA_009928745.1 Clostridia bacterium | reverse complement strand
TTATAGTAGTTTCTTTTGTTGTCATATCGATTCGCATAGTATTATATCTATCTGATGTCCCGGCGCTGAAATAGCAGTCGCCGTCTTCGAAAACGCCGTCATTGTTTGGATCGACCCAATAATTATATAAGGCGTATATATAATTGCCTACGTAGCATTCATATAATATCCGGTGGTATTCGTATTCATTTTCGAATTTATATACCGGTTCTTTACCAGTGCCGTTGTGCCGGCACCGCCGGATTTCGCTGTCCTGTAAAATAACATCATCGGCGGATGCTCCCTTTACACGGCATTTTCCGATGGATATCTGGTCTCCGTTTTTATAATATAAATATTCGGTTGTTATTTTCAAACTCCCTCCGCCGCACGATATACCGAGATCAATAATATTGCTACCATCTGTGTTCATCCTGTAAACCGACTCAACACCGGTATCGATGTCGGTCAGAACACAGTAATATATATATATTCCGTCTGTAAACGCTTCAGACAAGTATGGTATTGAAATAAGCTCAACTTTGTCCTTTAAATCCATGTCGGTAGAAAATATTGATTTTCCATCTGTAAAATATATTCTGGAATCTTTAGCAAAAAGAAAACAATATGCCAGTACAACAGAGTATTGTGAATCTTGGTCGTCAGTGCCGTTATATGCTTTGAAATTCGTCACGGTGTTTTTAACCATATCCCATCGGCAGACATCAAAAAACCACTTATCAAGTGCCTTGTCATATACATAATCGTAATAAAACACATAATTATTAAGAAACAATTGTTTTGGAAATTCCGAATAATTCCGGGTATCGATTTCGTTTCTATTCAATGTTTTTCCCGTTTTTAAGTTATACGTTTTAAAAAACCCGCGCATGTTTGTGTCTCCGTATTTAGTTTCATAATATACCTGAGCGAATAAAATGTTATTGTTATTAATATAGAAAGTGTCACACATGGCGTAAAACGGGCATTCAATGGCATTGTGTTTGCAAAGCGGATCGGTGCATACTGAAGTCAGTGTTCCTTCCTTAACATTATACCTCATTAACGTGCGGTTTTCTGAGAAATTCATCATATTGGCTCCAAACCAATTGTTAAAATACAAATAACCGTCGGCATATTGCAGTTTTGATAAGCCGTTTACGGCATTGTAATTTGTGGTTAAAGGAATATCATCAGAATCGGTATAAACAAAAGCAGAATTGCTGTTTACTGATGTTATAAGGGGAATTGTTCTGTTATTTGTATTGCATGAAACTAATAATAACAATAAAAGAAATAATAACGCCAATATTATTTTTCTGTTAATCATGTTAAACCTCGTGATTTTAATGTTTTAATTAATATAACTCGCATACAGTACTTACTCTATGTATGCGAGTCATATTAAGCCGTTTTATGATACATTAGCGGATGTACTTCCAGAAGCAATATAATATACACGAGGACTTAAACTAACCGACCTGCAGACTGTTCCCGATGCCGATTGCAATCCTGAAAAAGTACCGGTTACAGATACCCAAGCATTCATGTATGATAGTCCTATGTTTGTTTTAGAATCACCGGCTGCTGCCACACTTACATAATCTAAGCTGGATAATGCACTTGAATTAGCATTGGTTTCCGCATATACCGAAGAT
>SACC01000410.1 GCA_009928745.1 Clostridia bacterium | reverse complement strand
TTTCTATTCTGTCTTTTAAGTAGCAAATTGTCTGCTGTGTCGTTTTTTTACACTTGCCCCTAACGAATCGTAATCGTACGGCCGGCGGTACCTGGCGTGACTTTGAACGTCACCCTATCGCCGGCACGCATGTCTAATGCTGTAGCTTTTAAATTTTCATTATTCACAGTGACCCTGCCATAATTCAGATTGGTTTTCGAGTCAATGATTTCGATTGACATGTTTTGATAAGGAGCATTGCCGTCAGAAGACTAGCGTTCGATCTCGCTGATATTGAATTCATTTATTTGTGCCATAACGTGAACTACCACTAAGCTAAAGACTTAGCGGATTTCTACTAGTTTTTATGTGAACTACCCACGAGCTAAAAGTCGATGGGCTTCCTAGTCAACTATCTTCTTGCGAAGCCTGCAAAGTGCGACGACTTTAGCGTTGCGCCAGTTGATATATAATATTTATATCTTTTGAAGCAAAATGCACATTTTTCTTTAATATGAATGACAAAGGGGAACCCTATTCGGGATCCCCTGACATATGCTAAGATTGTAGCGAAATTCATGCGCTCTTAGCACTGCGCATTTTTGTTCACTTTTTAATTTGACTAACAGTATTGCGGATTTCATAAAGAGCACTAACCAAAGTGCCGTTATGGCAAGCGTCAACTAACTTAATATAATTGGTTAGACCGTCTTCTGTAAAGCTGCGGGTCACTTCCATATTGGGGTTCAAGAAATAATGCTTACGTGTAAAAGTGCCGTCTGCTTTATTACCGCAATCTACGATAGCGTGATAACCGATAAAATAATCCGTACTGTCAGTCGATTCGATAGCGGTGATTCTGTCATTGCAATTTTCTACTTCGAAAATCATGTTCTCATTGAAATCATAGAACGCGGTCTTCAAATAATCGGTGGCATTGGTGTAAGTGTCGAGCAGATACTTTTGAAGTTCTTTTTGCCCGTAATATTCGCTAAGCGTATCGACACGGTCTACGAACGAATTGAAGCATACTTCATGCTCGGCAGAAAGGGTTTCGATATTTTCGCAAATGGCGGCAACAGAGTCGTCAAAATAAATTGAATGATAACAGTTGTCAACGGTCATTGTAATGGTATCATATGCTGACAAGCTTTCATATCCGTTAACTGCGGAATAGACTTCAGTATAAAAATCGTTACCTTCCTGTTTTGCAGGATGATCACAACAGATGAAACAAAACGCCATACTGAAGGCCAGCATGACAGCTACGAATAAACTTGTAATTTTTTTCATAATGATTTTATTATTAAATTTAATGAATTAATTATAAATATTATTTATTATAGTTCAAGATCAGGAACAAATTCATATTTTAACTATTCCATGACATATCGCACATGACTTTCTAGATCCTGCTCTACTATCCAGCTGTTCCAACCGCCTGGTGAGTTGTCGACATTCAACTGCTTATATACATAAAAATCTTGCGACCCATGATCGCGTCGCATTACGATTAGTTTCTTACGGTATTTGAATGTCGCAGTCTTACCGGATTTTATATCATTAACGATTTCTTTAACTGTTTTTTCTTCCGTCTTTCGGCCGCCCGGCCGTTCCGCTTTTCCTCCCCTCGAAAAAGAAAGTGCAAAACCTCGTAA
>SACC01000409.1 GCA_009928745.1 Clostridia bacterium | reverse complement strand
TACCAGGTACGATCGACAACGACATAGCCTCCACAGACGCCACCATAGGCTTCGACACCGCCATGAATACCGTGGTGGAGCTTGTCGACAAGCTGCGCGACACCGGCGAAAGCCACGCGAGATGCAATGTAGTAGAGGTTATGGGACGCGAAGCGGGGGACATTGCCCTCAATACCGCCATCGCCGTGGGCGCGATATGCGCCGTTATAAAAGAGATACCGACAAATTTCGACAAGCTCTTTGACAAGATGTCAAACGCCCGCAAGAGCGGTAAGAGGAATTTTATAATAATCGTGTCCGAGGGCGTAGGCAGCGACTACAGCGAACACCTCTGTGAAGAAATAAGAGAAAAGACGGGCATCGAAAGCCGTTTCGTCCGCCCGGCGCATATACAGCGCGGAGGAGCGCCGACGCTGCGCGACAGAGTGCTCGCCACACAAATGGGCTGCGCCGCGGTCGAAAGCCTCGTCAGCGGACAAATGAAAAAGGTCGTCTGCCTGCGCGATAACGCGATAATAACCATGGATATACACGAAGCGCTTTATCTTGACAAAATGATGAAGAACACCCTCACACAGGAGGAAGCCGAAAAGATACCGCCTAATATCCTTTATGATATGCGCCGCATGGTCGCCGACAGAATGGCTTATAAGGCATATCTCAATTATATGATAACTAATATCGTGCTTTAATACGGTTGTTATACGTAATAATTCCCTGCTTTTTATATAAAACAGGGAATTTACCTTATTTAGATTATTATAAGGAGCAGATAAATGCCGGGTCAATTTACAATAAATGAAACAATAAATACTTTAAAAGCTATTTTTGAAAAGCATAAAAATGAACGTGTATATGTGCTTGCGACAATCTGCTGCGGCAAAACAACGCTTATCAAACAAATACCCGATTGCATTGATATGGATTCAATTGCGTTTGTTGATATAACAGAAGAGGAAGCCGCGATAATTAACCAAATTCCATGGACAAAAGAAGTCGGGGATATGGTTGATACTTTAGTATATAGAAATGTTCACGTTCAACCCGGGCATCCTGTTTTCGGAACATTTATAGTTGATTGTGACGTCGTTGTTTATTTAGATATCAGCGATGAACTTCTTGAAAAGAACTATAAAAAACGCGGCGCAGATTTTATGGATGCCAAAAAAATAAAAGAATCTATTAAAGGTGATTGGAATAATCATAAAGCAAAAAACGATAAAAAGTTTTATTAGCTTAATTGTAATATCAAATGTCGCATTTGAAAGACGAAGTGCAACAATCGTAAACGAAGCACCAGTTTGTAAAGTCAAAAGCCTGGTTTGTAAGTGAAACGCAATATTTGCAATTTAATTGCACGTTTTGAAAACGAAAAGCAACAGATTTTGCGATGCAAATTGATAAAAGAGTATGACAAAATAGAGCTAACGCAGAATGCAAAATCTTTGCAATCCAAAACGCAACCCCTAAACCACAAACATTTTAGATATCCCAGCGTGTAAATTTTAGTTTTGTCGAGTAATTATCTTTTCAGCAGTGACGGTTTCAATATTATGCTGTAAAAATCATGGTAACAACAGAGTTTAAAATTAATCACTCATAGATAGTAATTTTTTGGTAATAGGTTTGCCAGACCTCAC
>SACC01000408.1 GCA_009928745.1 Clostridia bacterium | reverse complement strand
CCTTAATACTCGACATTTTACAGTAATACGTTTGATTACTCGGCTGCGCTCGGAATGAAAAAGAACAAGCACATAACGGAATAAACAAATACTATCATACCAAGCTCACATAGTTATGTATCATCCCGAAATAGTAGACGAGCGGACCGTAGTAAAATGTCATCCCGACCGAGTGGAACGAGCAGAGGGATCTCAACACGGCAGCAATTAGAATTTAATGCTATACGTTTATAAAAAGCAAATGACAGTATGTTGAGATTCCTCGGCTGCGCTCGGAATGACAGCAAAGAATAAGTATAATTACAATCTTATACTCGAAATTTACAATAATACGTTTGATTCCTCGGCTGCGCTCGGAATGACATACTGCTGTACTGTTTTCTTAACTGCAAAAAAATGAATTAATGTCTCAAAAAGCGTTGTCAAGAGGTTGATTATTACATAAAAATAATTTATACTATATAATAGCTGAATTTCGAAATTTTTTTATGAAGTTTTGTTGTTCACAAGGTGTTTTGAATATATAACCGGAGGTATTTATGGATAAAAACACGGTGCTTGCAACCACGGTCAAAGGCATTGACGAGGCAACTAAGGACATTCGCGCCTTTATTAACGGGTTGGTTGATAGTTCTTCTTTTGTAGAAACAGACACTTTTTTGAGCGGTAAATCTTTGCTTGACGGAAGCGAGGCAATCGGAGAAGGAATAGTAACCGGATATGCTTCGCTAGATGGACGTCCTGTATGTGTTATTGCTCAAAATGCAGCGGTTCTTGGCGGTAGCTTCGGTATCGGTCAGGCAAAAAAGATTATTAAATGTATGGATAACGCCCTAAAAAACAATCATACGATTATATCGGTGCTTGATAGTAAGGGCGCAAGAGTAGGCGAAGGTGTGACTTGTCTTGAGGGTTACGCTATGGTGCTGGCTAAGGCTGCCGAGGTTAGCGCTAACGTGCCGCATATCGTTATTGCGAAAGGTAATGTTATCGGTCATATGGCGGCGTATCTTTCAATGGGTGATTTTGTTTTTGCAGGTAAGGACTGTTTGATAAGTCTTAATTCGCCCTCTGTACTGGCGGCTAATGTAACTAAGCCGGTTAAAGAGTTGTTTGGATTAAAAACTCACTCAAAGGACACCGGCATAATTGATTTTGTTTACGCCGACATTCAGGATTTGAAGAATAAAATTACTTTGGTATTAGATTATACCGGAGAATACAGCAACGATTGCGATGACGATCCCAACAGGGAGACCGCTACGCTTGAAAATGATATTTCTGTGGCTAATTTGCTTGCCGCTCTTACTGATGAGGGGAGATGTCTTGAGTACGCCGCAGAATATTCTAAGGAAATTAAATGTTACTTTGCTAGAGTAAACGGCGTTGCGGTAGGTATTATTGCAAGCGACACTTCGGTTAACGAATATATGACGCTTGACGGCGCAGAAAAGATTACAGCATTCGCTAATCTGCTCGACGCTTACGATTTGCCGTTAGTCACGCTTGTAAATTGCAAGGGTATCAGCACGAAAATCAGTGATGAGCAAAGTTGCGCTGTGTGCGGCGCTGGCAAACTGATAAACATTATAGCTTCACTTTCAATACCAAGTATTGCAGTAGTTGTTGGCAACGCCATAGGT
>SACC01000407.1 GCA_009928745.1 Clostridia bacterium | reverse complement strand
GGATAAATCAGATTCATATTATAGGTTCAAATTAAACGGTGATATGGTTCATATGATTAAAAAATTCAATATAAAGATTGAGAATTTTGATACTTATAATTACATATTGAATAATACTAAAGATGCTTTTTTGCAGATTTATAATTACGGTTATATTAGAAAAATTAAATAAATTCTATTTCGACTTATCTTTTTATCTTTGAAAAAATTTTTTCGATTTTTTGTCATAAAAGTATTGACAATCGCAAATAATATGAATATAATAGCTTTAGCAGTCAAGTATGACGATTGCTAACAGACAAAAGTCGCGAGTGCTAAAGGAGGTAGGTATGCAAACTAAATTATCAGAGCGTAAGCAAAAGATACTTAAGCTGTTAGTCGCAAGATATATCAGTACCGCGCAGCCTATTTCCTCCAGCGATGTAAAGAACGATTATGACGAAGATATCAGCTCTGCGACAATACGCAGCGAACTTGCGTCTCTTGAAGAGTTGGGTTATCTGATTCAGCCTCACGTATCGGCAGGCAGGATTCCTTCTAATAAGGCGTACCGAATGTATGTGGAGAGCTTGCCGGCTCAAACAAAAGGCAACGAACTATCAGTTGCCGATATAAGGAGCTACTTTGAGCGCAAGATGGGAGAAGTAGAAGACATTATCCGCACTACGGCGCAAGTAATCAGCGACATAACTAACTATACATCAGTTATTGTTGTGAAAAAGATGTCTGAAGTGGTTGTCAAAAGTATCAAGCTCGTGGATATCGGAGCGGAAAGCGCATTAGTAATAATCATAACCAATGCCGGTATCATAAAAGACAATATTATTGATTTGCCCAAAGATATGGGCGGAGGATACTTGGATACTGCTTCAAAAATACTCAACGATCTGTTCGCGGACAAAAGTATTGATGAGATTAGAAAGACTAAAGACAGCATCGAAAACGAGTTGAAAGAGTACAAAAGCCTTTTAAACGATATAATTGAGCTTATTGAGAATTATAGCGACGGCAAGCATGACAAAGTGTTTGTTGAGGGTAGGGCAAAGCTACTTGATTACCCCGAATATAATCAGATTGATAAAGTTAAGAGCGTATTGGCGCAGATTGACAAAAAAGATGAGCTTGGCGATATGATTACCTGTAATGAAGGCTTTGAGTTCAGCGTCAAGATTGGAAAGGACGAAGACGGGATAGATAATTGTTCTATAGTCAGCGCGAGATATAAGATTGACGGCAAGCAAGAAGTGCACGCCGGCGTAATCGGACCTGAAAGAATGAATTATACCAAAGTGTTTAATGTATTAAGTCATATAGATGATGCGATTAAAGCAATTATAGACAAGAAGGAGGATTGCAATGACAAAGAAGAAGACAAATGAGCAAGAACCAGTAAGTAATCCTTGTACTGCGGAAGAAGAAATAACCGAAGCAATCGAGGAGAACGACACCGCAAACGGCGAAAAAGTCGAGAAGAGCGAATGTGAGCTTTTGCAAGAGCAACTAAGCGAAGAAAAGAATAATTTTTTGAGATTACTAGCAGACTTTGACAATTTTCGCAAAAGGATGACTGAGCAGTCATTCAGGATGAAATTGGACGGAATCGCTTATGCGATAGAGGTAATATTCCCGGTACTTGACAGTATAGACAG
>SACC01000406.1 GCA_009928745.1 Clostridia bacterium | reverse complement strand
GGATGAACGGAATTGAATTTATGAAAATATTGATTCCTCAATATCCGCTTCCGGTGATAGTCGTCAGCACAGTGTCGGACGCTATTTTCGATGCCATGAACGCAGGCGCAGTCGATTTTGTGACAAAGCCGGATGATACAACTCAAAACGGAATGCAGGCGTTTGCGGAAGATTTGATTCAGAAAATAAAAATAGCCTCAAAAGCAAAGGTTAAAAAATTCGCTCCCGGGATCGAAACAAAAACCGATTTAATAAAATTCGATTATAATAAAATAATCGCCATAGGTGCGTCTACCGGAGGAACGGAAGCGCTGTTCAATGTTTTGAAGAAACTTCCTCCGACAATACCGGGAATAGTCATTGTTCAGCATATTCCACCGGTGTTTTCGAGGATGTTTTCCGAAAGGATGAATAATCAGACCCCGCTTTCTGTTAAGGAATCTGAAGGCAATGAATTTATTGAAGTCGGAAGGGTGTATATCGCTCCCGGTGACAAGCATCTGAGGGTCAGAAAAATAGGTAACAAATACAAGACCGAACTGTATGAAGGCGATAAAGTGAACGGTCACTGTCCATCGGTTGATGTGCTTTTCCGCTCTGTCGCCAAGGAATGCGGTAAAAATTCTGTCGGAGTAATTCTTACCGGTATGGGCAAGGACGGCGCGGAAGGGCTTTTGGAAATGAGGAAAAACGGAGCGGCGACTATAGGTCAGGATGAAAAAACCTCCGTGGTGTACGGTATGCCGAAAGCGGCGTTTGATATCGGAGCGGTTGATGGCCAATACGGAATTGAAGCAATACCCAATGCTATTATATCGGCGGTACAAAAAGAAAGCGTCACGGCCGTTTCAACCCATTAGTAATAATTAAGTATTTATTTATAATGACGATTCTAAAGCACAGACAGCGACACAGTTGTGCAACAGAATCGTCATTATCTTTTTTATGAATATTTATATTGACAAAAAAAGATAAATATGGTACAAATAACAATAAGGGGAAATAATGGGAGTATATATGGAAAAAGCTGTATTTATGTTGAATGGTGTCGAAAAATATATAAACAGTTTGAAAAAACGCACAATGTGAAGAACATTAATGAATTATATAAAGGAGAATTAAAATGAAAAAATCTAAAAAACGCGGTTTTACATTAGTTGAACTTGTCATTGTCATTGCAATTATCGGGGTTTTATCGGCTGTACTCATTCCTACTTTTTCGGGTATAAGCGACAAAGCGGCTAAATCGGCGGCATATCAGGAAGCGAACAATGCGCTTCAGGCTTTTCTGACAAACGATGATAACACAGAGCTTGCAACGGATTCCTATATAAAAATTACAGAGGATACTGATGTGTACTGGTTTAAATACGACGGAAGCAAGCTTAATGATGTGGAGGATGATCATATACCCAATATGACCGAACTTGAAAATTCGACTGCCACTTTTGATTCATATAGCTATAAAGTAATTACATCGACTGATAATAATGATCTTAACAACAAAGTTACAATATATGTGAGAGATAATAGTTAACAGTTAATAATCATCAAATGCTTCATCAGAAGAAATTTGATTAATTAAAAAACCGCTGCTAAGCAGAGCGGATATGTTATATACAAGTATAAAGGCAGATCATCTTTAATGTTTTAT
>SACC01000405.1 GCA_009928745.1 Clostridia bacterium | reverse complement strand
ATATCTGGCTGTCCTTTCATTCGCACGGTTAGTGGCGTTCGTACTTTCTATATCGTCAGTTTCCACCATGACGCTCACTCTGACTTTTTCCTTCGGTGTGGCGGAAATTATATTGATGCTTGTTTTCTTCACCGACTTTTTCGCCGGTATCGAATATCTTCTCCAAAGACACGGCGGTTATGAAGCGCTGTCAAAGCTGTCGAATATTAAATTTCTTTCGGTTATGTTTTACCTTGCAAAAATTATTTTATGCGTACTGCCTAATTTAGTCGCACTCCTTGAGGTGGAAGCTTTAGTCAATATTTCCGCATCGGCTCTTTATATGGAAATCGTAGGATTTAAAAAATATGCCGTAATGCTGTTTTTCGTCATCACCTTCATTGTCGGTATATGGTGGTACAATGATATTCGCAAGTATTTTAGCGCAATAAAAAAAGATACAAAGTTTATAAACGATATCAACATGGTTTACGAAAATAAATCTATTTTGGATAAAAACATATCTGTCGTAACTTTAATGCGTAAATCGTTCATTCTTACAGCTATCGGATTAATATTCTTAATTGAAATACCGGTGGAAAAAATTTCGATTTTACCGGACATAATCGCAACTCTGCTTATATGGTCGGGCGCCGCGGTGTTAAAAAAACAAAAGAAAACAAGTCTGACTTTACCAGCGATATTCGCCCTAATATGTCAGATAGGTTATACAGTTTGTTTTAAGATGTTCGGTTACACCGGAATATCCGACCTTAACAAATTTCCGCTGAAGAACGCGCTCATACTCGCGGCTGTTTCTGCAATCTACGCGTCAGCCTGTTTCTTCTTCATTTCCAAAGCGTTTGACTGTCTTGCGGAAGTTGCATCTCGTCAGAAAAACGATTATCTGTACGCTAAACTCAACAAATTGTTGATATTATACGCTCTTTATCTTATCCTTACGGTTATCGGAATAACACTTCCGACGGTGTATATAACATTGTTATTACCGAGAATTGTGTTAATCGTCATCTTTATTACAATGACGATAAAGCAATATTACAAAACCTACGACGATTATACTGCCGAATTATAATGTATAATTCCAATTACGGAAACTTTATTACAAACAGCACGAGGTATATATGTGCGGCTTCATAGGAATGTTCAAAAATGATGCTCTCCTGACTTTGGAGGACAAACATGACATAGAAAAAATGTCAGCTCTTATTTCTCACCGCGGACCGGACCAGAACGCCTGTGTTTTTCATGCTCACGCCGGTTTCGGCTTCAGAAGACTTTCAATAATAGATTTAAGCGGCGGTGACCAGCCTTATGTGTCCCCTGACGGGAGATATACATCCGTCTACAACGGCGAAGTGTATAACTATCTTGAACTCCGTGACGATCTTATTAAAAAAGGCGAAAAATTATACGCTGCGAGTGTTGTTGTCTTATTACATCTCTAAACGCAGTAATAGAAAGACTTATCATTAAAACATTATTTAGCTTAAAAAAACGACAGCAGCGCTTTTTAACTTATCGGGTATTATGGGAGGCGTCTTGCTGTTCAACCAGCCTTGCCTGATGATAGAGCGCTATCGCCTGATTAAGCGCCAGCATAAAATCGGGCTCCTGCGCTAAAAAAGATTTACTGATATAGATAGCAAAGGGTAG
>SACC01000404.1 GCA_009928745.1 Clostridia bacterium | reverse complement strand
ATACACCTCTGCCCCAGTCGAGCACGGCAAGAAAATCGTTAAGGTCGTATTGTTTTTCTCCGTATGTCATACTTCCGCTGACTTTCATACAGTTGATTTTTTGATTGTAATAAAAAGCTTTTTTGTCTTCGCTGAAGGGTGTTACAATAACCATAGTATCTTCAGGAAGCTCCGATAAAGTAACGTCCACAATAAGCTGTTTGCCCTTGTCAAAATCAGGCATATTGCAATACAGCCTGCGGCTTGCGCCGTTGTTGATAAGATCAAGTTGGATTTTTTTGCTCTTGTAGCTGACATTACCGCTAACGCTTGATGACGGGAGTTTCATTCTGCCCATAGGAAAGGGAACAAGACCAAAATTAGTTACCATATCGCCTTTTTCATAATCGAATACCTGCGCGCTCGCTAAGCCCATATACGAATTATCGGCAATTGTTAAGGATATGCCCATCTTGCCGTTACTCATATAATAGTAATCCCATTCCTTAACCCTTATCTTGCACGCCTTAACGTCTCTCCTGTTATAATCCAATATTAACTGCGTTGCGTAACCGCATTCGGTTATATGACCCTTAGAATCCAGCAGCTTTTTCCTTACGGTAATCTTGTTATGCATAATTCCCTCCGCATCATTTTATTATGATTATATCATAAAAAATATTGTTTTCGTAAATATAAGTAATTTTTTTGCGAATATGATATTATATTGTTAATTTATACTATTTAGGCGTGAGGCAATATGAACAAAAAAGTTATTATCGTATCAAAGACTCATTTGGATTTAGGCTTTACCGATTATGCAAGCGTAATAAGGGAAAAATATCTTAACGATTTTATCCCCGCTGCGATTGAGATCGCTTCTGCTGTCAATGATAATATTCATAAAAGATTCGTGTGGACTACCGGCTCCTGGCTGCTTAATCAGGCGCTTAGTTTCGGCAGCGACGAGTTAAAAGTAAGCTTAGCGGCGGCGCTCAAGCGCGGTGACATCGTCGCGCACGCTTATCCGTTCACCACGCATACCGAGCTTCTCGACAGCGATACGCTAGAATACGGACTTTCGCTTATTGATAATATTGATAAAGTCAGCGGGATTAAGACAATATCTGCGAAGATGACCGACGTTCCAGGACATACCTCGGCGCTTGTGCCGTATTTAGCCAAAAAAGGTATAAAATTATTGCATATAGGCGTTAACGGCGCCTCAGCCGTACCCGATGTGCCGCAGTGCTTTTTGTGGGAGAAGGACGGTTATCAGATAGTTGTCATATATTCGGGAGACTACGGCGGCGAATTCAAAAGCGAATTTATTGACGATATTCTATATTTTGACCATACCCTCGACAACCACGGAGTACGCAACGCGCAGGCGGTTATCGATAATTATAATAAACTTGCCGAAAAATATCAAGGCTACGAAGTAATTGCGGGCGGTATGGATTATATCGCCGATAAACTGTGGGCGGTTAAGGACAAACTGCCGATAATAACTTCGGAGATAGGTGACAGCTGGATACACGGCGCGGCAACCGATCCTTATAAAGTAGCGGCGTTAAGAGAATTGCAGGCATTGAAGCAAGCTTGGCTAAGCGACGGCACGCTAACAAAAGACAGTGACGAATATATAACGCTATCCGACAATCTGCTCTGTATATGCG
>SACC01000403.1 GCA_009928745.1 Clostridia bacterium | reverse complement strand
CAGGTAAGCTCTCCCGGATTTTTTACCGCTATTCCGTCGGCAAAGGTGGATACTTTTGATTCGCACGAGCGTGTTTTTGTCTGTACCCATTGGAACATCGACGATGCTCCCGCCGCTTGAACGCCGTAGACCTTGCAAGAGGGTTTAAGGGTCTTAATAGTATAAGCAACGCCGCTGGCAAGACCTCCGCCGCCAATAGGTATTACTACCGCATCAAGAGAGGGCAACGCGTCTAACAGCTCAAGACCTATAGTCCCTTGTCCTGCCATTACGTCCTCGTCATCGAAGGGATGAATAAAAATTGCTCCGCTTCTGGCCGCTTCTTCTTTTGCCGCCAAATAAGCGTCATCATAAATACCGTCGATTAGTACGACCTCAGCGCCGTATTTTTTGGTTGCTTCCACCTTGGAAAGAGGAGCAAGGCTAGGGATAAATATCTTGGTTTTTACGTTGAGCTTTGCTCCCGACAGCGCCACGCCTTGGGCATGATTGCCTGCCGAACAGGCAATAATACCTTTCTCCCTTTCCTTTTCGGTTAAGGTGGATATCTTATAATATGCTCCCCTTACCTTAAAGGAGCCGGTAATTTGTAAATTTTCTGCCTTCAAATAGATATCGTTAACCTCGCTTAATGATTTTGCGTAGATTAAATCGGTATTATATATTACTTCCCTTAGAGCGTGTTTAGCGCGGTATACATTGTCTAAATTTAGCATAATTTTCTCCCGTGTTCAGCTGAGTATGGCGCCTTTGTCGGCGCTGGAGACCATTTTGGAATATCTTGTAAGATATCCGTCGCTTATTTTGATGTCCTTAATAGCCATAGTCTGTTTGCGGCTATTTATTTCGCTTTCGTCAACAAGTAATTTAAGAGAATAATTATTTATGTCGATTTCTATTTTGTCTCCGTTCTTTACGTAAGCAATTAGTCCGCCCTTTTTCGCTTCGGGGGACACATGACCTATACAAGCTCCTCTTGTCGCTCCCGAAAATCTTCCGTCTGTAATCAGCGCAACGCCTTCCGAAAGTCCCATGCCTGCAATTGCCGAAGTGGGGGTAAGCATTTCCCTCATGCCGGGGCCGCCGCTTGGTCCCTCATAACGGATAACAACCACGTCTCCTATAGTTACTTCCTTATTAAAGATACCTTTTACCGCTTCTTCTTCGCTGTCAAAAACCTTGGCGCTACCTACAAACTTAAGCATATTTTCTGCAACCGCGCTTCTCTTTACGATAGCTCCGTCTACGCAAAGATTGCCATAAAGAACGGCAAGGCCGCCGGTTTTGGTAAAGGGATTTTGGAAGGATTTTATTACTCCTTGATTGTTTTTACCGGCACTTTTCAGATTTTCACCTACCGTTTTTGTTGATGCGGTAATAAGAGAGGTATCAATTAAGTTATTGTCGGCAAGCTCTTTCATAACTCCATAAACCCCTCCGTCTGCATACAAATCTTGCATATGGTGGCTTCCTGCCGGGGCAAGCCTGCACAAATTGGGAGTTTTTTCGCTGATTTCGTTTATTATGCTCAAATTAAGCGACACTTTAGCTTCATTTGCCACAGCAAGCAGATGGAGAGCGGAGTTGGTGGAACAGCCCAAAGCCATATCGGTTGCCAGCGCGTTAAGGAAGGCTTTTTCGGTAAGTATATCCCTTGCC
>SACC01000402.1 GCA_009928745.1 Clostridia bacterium | reverse complement strand
GAATGAATGTTGAGGATGCTATTTTCCAGTTGGATATGGTAGATAACAACTTTTACATATTTATCAATGATGCGACAAGCAGCGTTAATGTAATATACAGAAGACGCGATAAAGATGTCGGTTTAATTGAGGCTATATATTAATGATAGAAATAGGGATATCATCGGCATCATTTTTCCTAAAAGCTCAAACGGAAGATACTTTTGATATATTCCGTTCTATGGGCTGTGAGATATGCGAGATATTTCTTAACACTTTTAGCGAATATGAAGATAGCTTTACCGAGATGCTTGCAGCTCGTAGAGGTGATGTGCGCGTTCATTCGGTGCATTCTCTTAATAATCACTACGAGCCAGAGCTTTTTAATCAATCTGACCGTACTAGAGGAGACGCAGAAGCAATATTGCGCAAGGTTTTGAGAGGTGGCGAGAGGCTGGGCGCAAAGTATTATACTTTTCACGGTCAGGCAAGGCTAAAGTCTAAGCCTTATAATGTCAACAGCCAAAAGCTAGGCGAGCGTTGTAAGGCAATTAATGCAATATGTAACGAATACGGTATTAATTTGTCATATGAAAATGTACATTGGGCATTATATAATTATTCCACATTTTTTAGAGAGATGCAGGAATATGCGCCCGATATAAGCGCCACTCTTGATATCAAGCAGGCAATGCAATCGGGTATAAGCTGCTATGATTATCTGGAGGATATGGGGACAAGCCTAAGCACTGTGCATGCGTGCGATTATCACGAAAACGGCAAGCTTTGTATTCCGGGAGAAGGGTGTTTTGATTTTGTTGGGCTATTTGAAAAACTACTTAATAACGGTTACGATAAGCCGGTATTATTAGAGTTATACAGCGGCGACTATAAAGATTTTGACGATGTTAAGCGGGGATACGAGTATCTGAAAGACTGCCTTGCTATTGCGTCACGATAATAAATAAGGAAGGTTATTATGTCAAAAATTAATAAGAAAGAGATGGTATTAAGATTGGATTACAATAATATGATGTCGGATTACATAGGAGATAAAGAAGGCATATCCGACAGCGCGATAGCCCACGCTTTACCCGATATCAAGCACGCGTTCAACCGTGTCAAAGCGGAAAGCGGTAAGGGAATGATGGGCTGGACTGAGTTGCCTTTCGTTCAGGATGCAATCGTTACCGACATACTGCTAACTGCGAAAGATATTCGCCGTCGTTTCAAGAATTTTGTTGTCCTCGGCATAGGCGGCTCGGCGCTTGGTCCTATCTCGGTTTTTCAGGCGCTTTGTCATATGAGATACAACGAGTTACCTCTTCGCAAAAGGAAAGGTCCCAAGTTCTATGTGGAAGACAATGTTGATCCTGAAAGAATGCAAGCCTTACTAGATGTGATTAATCCTACAGAAACGGTATTTAATGTAATAACAAAGAGCGGCGCGACTAGTGAAACAATGAGTCAGTATCTTATTATTACCGATATTCTCAAAAAGGCTTTGGGCAGCGAATATAAGAACAATATTATTGCGACAACGGATACTAAAAAAGGCAATTTAATAAAATTGGCGCAAAAAGAAGGTTTCAAAACCTATTATATTCCGGACGGTGTTGGCGGTCGATTTTCCGAGTTATGTCCGGTGGGACTGCTTCCTGCGGCGGTACTGGGTATTGA
>SACC01000401.1 GCA_009928745.1 Clostridia bacterium | reverse complement strand
GATTCTCCGCCGATATCTATAATATCGGCGCCGTCTCCGAGCATTTCAAGAGCGCGAGAAACAGCCTTTTCCGGTTCGATATATTTTAAGTACGACGTTATATCGATGGCATAGGACCAATTTATATCGGTTTCCGAAGGCTGTCCGGAACTTTCGGACGATTCCTTTGAAGATTCTTCCGAAGATTCCGATTGTGACACTTCTTCCTGCGACGAAATACCCGATTCCGTACTTTCGCCGGTAATGTCAGAAGAATTAATGACAGGCAGGGAGGACATTTCGTCGGAAAAATCAGCATTGTCGCCGTTATCGGGCGCGAACACAAACAGCGCAAGTATTATAGCTCCGCATACGAGTATTATTAAAAACATGACAGTCAATGAATATTCACGCATTCTCAAAATCTCCAATACAATGTTATTATATACCGTTTGTTTTTGAAGTCAACATTAAAAATTAAAAGCTCTGTGAATATCTTATGCTGTAAAATCGTTGACAAGCAGGACATAATATGGTATTATATATAAAAATTTGCTGTTTTGGAAGGGGTGGTATGGTGTATAATGTCAGAAAGACTCTGCTTATCTGTGCCATAGCATTCGCAACGGCGGTGCTGACCGTTTCCGGAACATTATATTCACTCGCCTATGCTCCTTTCGATATTTCTGTCGGGGACGAGCAAGCTGTTTCCTTTTCAGGTCTGCAAATAGAAACGGAAAGGATTTCATCTCTTGAAACCATGGAAGGGATAGAGTTTAAGTCGGCTTTTGTTCCTGATGAGGATATTCCTGCCGAAGTTATGGTAAACAGTCTGAAAGCGTTTCCTTCGCTTTATGAATCTATCCAGAAAGCGGAATACGCCGCATTTATGTCGATTGAAGTCGGAATGGATAACGACGACTTTGTTTATTATTGTCAGGTGTGGAAGGAATATGCTTCGATCCCGTACGGTAATGAAACTATCGGATCATACGGTTGCGGTCCGACAAATGTTACCATGGTAGTTTCCACGCTGACAAATAAAAATATTACACCGGACGAAGTTGCGTCCCTTGCGGAAAGATGGGGTTTGTTCGTTTCGGGTATCGGGACAAGCCACGGTATATTCGCAAAGTCGGCGGAACATTACGGACTGAAGGTCGAAGGCTTTGATGCAACCCAATCTTCCATAATAACAAGATTGAAATCGGGACAGCTTATAATCTGTTCGATGGGAAGCGGGTATTTTTCAAGGTCCGGTCATTTTATAACTTTACGCGGAATAACCGAAGACGGCAAAATATTAATCGCCGATTCCTATTCGCCGGCGAATACCCAAAAAGAATGGGATCTTTCCTTTCTCATGTCACAGCTGAGGTATAATCAGATGTGGGCGTTCGGCGAATAACCTATACGATAAACGAATATATATATAGCAGATAATAAGCTTAAAGGAAGTGTATCCATGAAACGTTATCTGCTGTATTTTTTATGCTTTTTCATCTGCGTCGCTCTTACCCCGACAGTATATTCGCTCATGCCGGAAAGCTTTAAGCCCGGAGAAAAAGAGGTTTTCGCGGAACAATCCGAATCGCCGACCTTGCAGGTCACGGATACCGTGAGACTGTTTATAACCTCCACCGGAAAAATATCCGAAATACCGCTTGAGGAATATGTCGCCGGAGTGCTT
>SACC01000044.1 GCA_009928745.1 Clostridia bacterium | reverse complement strand
GGGCTTTCCTGCGGAAATCCAACGGCTCTTGCCGCATTGAAGCCCGGAGAAGTGGTTCTGGATTTAGGTTCCGGCGGCGGTTTCGATGTTTTTATCGCTGCCGAGAAAGTCGGCCCGACCGGAAAATCCATCGGCGTCGACATGACCCATGAAATGCTGACGAAGGCCAGAAAAAACATAGGAGAATTCAGTAACCGTACCGGTTTGAACAATGTCGAATTCCGGCTCGGAGAAATCGAGCATCTTCCTATTGCCGACGCGACTGTGGATGTTATAATATCCAACTGCGTCATTAATCTTTCCACCGATAAAGAGCAAGTAATGAGGGAGACGTATCGAGTATTGAAAAAGGGCGGCAGACTTGCGATATCAGATGTGCTGGCAATATCCGAGATACCGGATGAAATACGCAGTGACAGTCAAATGCTCTGCGGATGCGTCGCAGGAGCTGAGAAAGTCGACACTATACGCGAATTACTTAAGAATAACGGATTCAGTGATATTTCTCTAACACGCAAGCAAAATACTGACGAAATCATATCTTCTTGGACTGATAAAAAGCGCATTGAGGAATACGTAGCATCATTTTATATCGAAGCGAAAAAAGCATAATAGAATAACTATAATCGCTTGACCTTATCGGCTTGATATTTTATAATAATTATATTGAATAGGGAATGAGGTGCTCCCATAGCTTAGCTAGAACCACAATCGTATTGTTGATGACTTCTGCCGAATAACTTTTGGCATGAAGTCATTTTTATTATACTGTTACTCTAATGAAGTAAGCAATAATAGTTGTTGGTTCGAACAAAGAAGGTAAATACTTTAGGAGGAAATATATGTTATTAAGTCTTGCCTATATATTGATAATCGGTTTTGTGCTGTCAGGTATATTTCAAAAACTCCATTTGCCCGGCTTTATCGGCATGCTGATAACGGGTGTGGTATTAGGACCTAACGTACTCAATCTGATTGATATAAACATTCTTAACATATCTGCGGATTTGAGAGAAATTGCGCTTGTCGTTATCCTTTTAAGAGCAGGCTTGACGCTTAACTTAAAAGAGCTGAAGAGCGTGGGAAGACCGGCGGCTCTTATGTGCTTTCTGCCGGCGACTTTTGAGATAATCGCAGTAGTGATACTTGCGCCGCTACTGCTTGGCGTAAGCTATGTGGAGGCGGCGATAATCGGCGCTATGCTAGCCGCTGTGTCTCCTGCTGTAATTGTGCCCAAAATGATAGCCATTATGGAAAAAGGATATGGGCTTGACAAGAATGTGCCTCAAATCGTGCTTGCGGGTGCAACTGCGGACGATGTATACGCAATTGTATTATTCACCACTTTTTTGGGAATGTACAGTAGCGGTTCTTTTGAATGGATGAGCCTTGTAAAAATCCCCTTATCCATAATAACCGGAGTTGCGGCAGGCTTTATTATTGGCTATTTGCTGGCGCTTGTGTTTCGCAAACTGCACATTAGGGATACCATCAAAGTGTTCTTAATACTTGGCGCGTGTTTTGTATTTGTGGGAGTTGAAGAACACATTTCCCATTATATGCCGTTCTCAGGGTTGCTTGCCGTGATGGCGCTAGGTGTATCGATTCTAAAATTCCGAGAGGTTGCGGCAAAAAGAATTGCGGTCAAATTTTCCAAGGTTTGGGTAGCGGCGGAAGTTGTTCTATTCGTCCTTGTGGGCGCCGCTGTCGATATAAAATATATCTATATCTCGGGAATAGCAGCGATGCTTGTGATACTCGGCGCGCTAATAGTAAGAACTGCAGGCGTATTATTGAGTCTTATAAAATCGGGGCTTAATCTCAAGGAGCAGTTCTTCTGCTCAATAGCGTATATACCCAAAGCAACAGTTCAGGCAGCGGTCGGCGCGATACCGCTCGCATTGGGGGTAGCGTCAGGCAATATTATATTAAGCGTTGCGGTGCTTTCGATAATAATTACCGCTCCGCTCGGGGCAATACTGATTGACCTTACCTACAAAAAAATGCTCCAACCTCCTAAGTTAGCAGAAGTTGAAGCCGATTCAAAGTAATTAGCCTTGTTATTTATTTAAAATATATTGGATTAGTAAAGCTATGAATAAAGTCGGGCAACCGCATAAACATTTTGTCGCGGTTGGAGACATAAAGTATTACGCGGTTGACTAGAGTCTCTGAAAAACTCGGGCGGTAAGTTATCTCGGCGCGGACAAAGCCTTTTTCTGTGACTTTTATACTTGCGTAATGGGCTTTTCTCGCCTTGCTTTTATATCGATATATTATTTTATCATTATTATATACAGTCAAAGTATTATTGCGCGGAAGTATTGGAACATTTACCTCAACGGTACCGTTATCGGCTAGACTTACCGTGTCGCCTACCGTCTTGTCGCCTGCGGTGATTGTAACGGGTTGATGCTTTGCGTCCTTAGAGGTGCAGATTCTTCCTTCCTTAATACTTTGCAGTATATCTTCTTTGGAGGCAGAACGGGCATAAACATAGGTAGTAGGTATTCCCCATAATTTTTTGGGACCTCTGTCCTTATGATAATCACTTCCGCCTACTGCAGGTAGCTTACGTCCTTTCAATAGCTGTTGATGCCACCAGTTATACGCCTTAATATTATCCGGACGCATCGGTCCGTTCCAAACTTCAACTGTATTAAAGTCTATCTGGTCGATATCCCATCTCCACGGACAAAGCGAGCAGAAAGGATGGTTAATAGAGATTATCGCTCCTCTCTCTCGCGCTTCTGCGTGTAATTCTTTGAATTCGTCGAAGGTATTAACGCAATACGGCTTAGTATAAGGCACCTCCAGTCCCCAAAAATTCATATGTCCGTTATAATGTGACAATTCAACACCCGGAATAATCGTCAGATTGGGAATACTCGGGAGCCGTTTCATATGGAAAAAATTATTGTGGTCAGTGATTGTAATAAAATCATAATCGGATTTTACCGCCTTGGCGCTTAGCTCTTCAATGGTATATTTGCCGTCAGAGCTTACGGTATGCAGATGCAAATCGCCCTTTAACCAGCGGTAGTGCTTGTAAAAGAATTCTATTGTATAAGTTATCTCCAATTCTTCGAACTGTATCATATATGCGCCGCATATTATTGTCCAGACGCCGCTGTTAACATCGCATGCATTGTAACCCGGAGTGGAAAAATTCGGGGATATGACAATTGTGCGGTGTGATGAGCCGGTAGCTCCGACTTCCTTACCGGTATTGTCTAGCAACGCAAAGTCGATAACGCTTTTGTTATCGCTCGGAAGAGAGCTTGCAAAATCTCCCGGATAAGCATAGCTGATAATCATCTTTTCAACATTTTCGGGCACTTCAAAAGGAATTTTTAGATATTGCTTGCGCTGAGATGCTTTGACGATGTATTTTATTGTCCTGACTTCAGTCATCTTAATTCTCCAGTATTATTATTATTCTTTACCTATTATATTATTAAACTGAAGATGTGTCAATATTGAATAAATGAGTAATTGCGCTGAGCAATTTGCGCAAAACAAATATTTTTACATAAATATATAAATATTAATATTCAAATCGTGAATTATTATATACGAATCAGGCTTTTAGAATATCACAATAAGCCGCAATTTTTCATATAAAGTTAGCAAGAGGATGATGCAATGTTATTTGTTGTGGAGAAGAAAGATAAGAGAGAGCAATACATAGAACAAGGGCTTATAAAGAACGGTTATCTTACCGCGAGCTTTTATGAAGCGTCTTTTTTTATCGGACATACAAAGATATATTTAAAATCTATTTCCTGCGTGCTTGATAAGGAGGCTATTCTCAATATCGAAAGCGACAGCGTTGTTTTTGCAAGAGATATTTCCGCGGATGCAGCAAAACTGCTCAGCGCAAAAAATATTAAATATTACGATTACAATGCCGACGAAGCGTTTCTTGTTAAAAACGCCGAGCTGACAGCGGAGGGCGCGCTAAGCTATTTGATTACTAATACCGAAGATTCACTTAACGATATAAAAGCGCTTGTATTAGGTTACGGCAGAGTGGGCAAGGCGGTTACCGCCAGCTTAAAAAGGAATAATGTAAGCGTATGCGTTGCGACTTCTGACGCGACTGAATACGCGCTTGCTCAAGACGTTGCCGATAAAGTTTTCAACTTGGATAACTACACAGACGAATTAAAAAACTTCACAGCAATCATTAACACAATCCCTGCAAAAATATTAAAAGGAGAAATACTCAGCCTTATCAATAAGGAATGCTTTATCCTTGACTTGGCGTCTAAGCCCGGAGGCGTGGACTATGAATACGCAGCGCAATTAGGGCTCAATGTCTTGCATGCGCTCGGCGTGCCCGGCAGCGTGGCTCCCAAAGCCGCTGCGTCCTATATTATGGAAAGCATTGTTAAGAGTTTAAATATAAAATATGAAGGATAAAAACATAGGATTCGCTATTACCGGGTCTTTCTGCACATTTACAAAAATTTTGCCATGTGTGGAAAAACTTGCGGAAAGCAACAATATAATACCGATTTTTTCGTACTCTGTACGTGATACCGACACAAGATTTTACAAGGCGGCGGATTTTTCGTACGATATTGAATTCATTACGGGCAAAAAGCCGATAACTACAATATGCGATGCCGAACCGATAGGTCCGAAGTGTCTGCTGGATCTGCTAATCATTGCGCCATGTACCGGCAATACGCTCACAAAACTTAATCACGCTATAACCGATACGCCGGTTCTTATGGCGGCAAAAGCGCATTTGCGTAATAACAAGCCTGTGCTGATAGCGATATCAACCAATGACGGACTATCTAACAATGCAAGGAATTTCGGCGACCTTATCAATAAAAAGAACATTTACTTTGTTCCATTTTTGCAGGACGATTCGGATAAAAAACCTTATTCGCTTGTCGCGGATTTTGATTTGTTAAAAGATGCGGCAGAGGCTGCTCTTGAGGGCAGGCAGCTTCAGCCTGTCATGATAGGATTATAATATGTGTGGAATAGCGGGATGGATTGATTACGGAAAAAGTATAGCGCCCGACTATCATATAGTCGAAGATATGAGCCGCGCGATTAAGCACCGCGGACCGGATGACGAAGGCATTTTCGTATCGGACAACGCCGTGTTCGGGCAGCGAAGGCTGGTTGTTGTAGACCCTGAAGGCGGCAAGCAGCCGATGACTGTTACAGTTAAGGGAGAGACTTTTACCCTTGTGTATAACGGTGAGCTTTACAATACCGAGGACATCAGGCAGACGCTTTATGAAAAAGGGCATACCTTTTGGGGACATTCTGACACCGAAGTCCTGCTCAAAGCCTACGCCGAATGGGGCGAAGCGTGTCTTGATAGACTGAACGGTATATACGCTTTTGCAATCTGGGAGCATAACGCAAAGACGCTGTTTTTAGCGCGCGACCGCATTGGGGTCAAGCCGTTGTTCTTTTACCGGTTGAAAAACGGACTGTTGTTTGCGTCAGAGATTAAGGCGCTTATCTTGCATCCCGAGGTTGACCACACAATCGACAATGACGGTATAAAACAAATCCTCCTGTTAGGACCCGGAAGAAGTCAAGGCACCGGTTGTATTAAGGGTGTAAAAGAGCTCAAGCCGGGAGAAAAGCTAAAAATGCGCGGCAATGTTTGCGCTATCAGCTCGTATTGGCGCATAAGGGCGCAGGAGCATACGGATGATCTTGCGCGGACAGTGGAAAGAACGCGCGAATTAATATATAACGCAGTCGAGCGGCAGCTTGTATCGGACGTTCCGCTTGCGTGTTTTCTGTCAGGCGGACTTGATTCGAGCATAATATCAAAGATAGCTTCGGACTATTATCGTTCAAAAAATCAAATACTTACGACCTATTCGGTAGATTACGAGGATAACGAAAAGTATTTTGAAAGCAGTAGCTTTCAACCCGACGCAGACAGTAAATATATTGGAATAATGAGTAGCGCCATAGGGAGCAACCATATAAATGTAGTGCTTGATAATCAAGAGGTAGCGCAAAGCATTATAGACGCAACTTATGCAAGAGACCTGCCCGGAATGGGCGATGTAGATTCTTCCTTAATGCTCTTCAGCAAAAAAGTTAAGGAAAATCACACGGTATGCTTATCGGGAGAATGCGCAGACGAAATTTTTGCAGGGTATCCTTGGTATCACCGTGAAGAGTTGCTATATAGCGATACTTTCCCTTGGTCAAAATCGCTTGATATGCGCAAAAAACTTTTTAATCCAAGTATTCTTGGCGGCGGGTGCGAAGAGTTCGTGGATAACGAATATAAAAAAACTGTCAACAGCGCTGATTACTTGAGTACCGACGATAAACAAAACCGCCGTGTACGAGAGATGTTTATGCTTAATTTTTACTGGTTTATGCAGACGCTTATCGACCGCAAGGACAGGATGACCTCAAGCGTCGGCTTGGAAGCAAGGGTGCCGCTATGCGACCACCGTCTAGTGGAATACGCATATAATATGCCTTGGGAATTCAAAGCGTTGAACGGCAGGGAAAAGGGCATAGTCCGAGAAGCTTTTAAGGGGATACTTCCTGACGAAATAGTACTGCGCAAAAAAAGTCCGTATCCAAAAAGCTTTAATCCTATTTTCATCAATCATGTAAAGAGTGAAGCGACAAAGCTTGTATATGATAAAAAAAGCGCGCTATATGAACTGGTCAACAAGGAATATTTTGAAGAACTGGCGAGCGGAAAAGTTAATCCAGCTAATCCGTGGTACGGGCAATTAATGCGCGTGCCGCAGATATTTGCATACCTTATACAAATTGACGCTTTCTTCAAAAAATTCAATTTGAGCATAATATAAAAAACCTCAATACTACGCTCTCTTGAAGATTAATTACCTATAATGAGCATACATAATTGAGGTTATTTATAAAAATTAATGAATAATGAATACAGTTAGCCGTTATGACCGTTTTGACCGGCGGGAGTATTTTGATCCTGCGCGCCTTGGTTTTGTCCGCCTTGTCCGTTATCATTTTGATTATTGGAAGGTTGCGCGGCAATCTGGCGGAGTATAAGATTAAGTTCGCGCATGCTCAAATCTTTTAGCTCTTCAATAGTATAGCTAGAGTCTAGGGCGATAATATTTTGTATCACTTTTAGTTTACCCACCGATATATTATAGCTGTCGGCGGTTTGCTTAGATACTCCCGAGGCGTTTTGTTTTTCGAGTCCGACCGCTATGCCTTTCTGCGCAATAATATTAGCGGCGACCGCTTTGAGGTGCGTTGCGCTGTTCTCCGCGCGTTTTGAATTATTGGAAGCAACGCTAATATACATTGCCGAATCTTCAGCGTCAAAATATCCGGCAGTATTGGCATTCGCAATAAAAACTTCTATTACTTCGTCAATTTTTTTACCCTTTATTTTATAATCCGCAAATAGTGATTCGGCATCGTCATTATAGTAATTCACTGCGATAACTCTGTCAAAATGATTGAGTACAAGCTCTATTGACGGATTAATGTCCAAATACACGCTTTCGGCTTCCGCAGTCGACAGACCGATAAGCGAGCCGCCGCTTATTAAGAGAATCAGTACAATGGACAGCGTAAGCGCAAGTTTGCGTAAAGAAAAGCGTCTTGAAGTACTTACCTCTTGAGTAAGCGGCTCCACAACAACTTCTGCTTCAAGCGCTCTTTGATATACATCGGGCGCAAGTCCTTTTGCTGCCGTATTCAGCATTTTTTCCACATCGTTTCTTTTCATATCAACTCTCTTTTTTCCATCTCTTTTTTTAATTTGTCAAGGGCGTTTCTATATTGCCACCTGACTGTCGCGTAAGGTTTTTTGACTAATTCGGCAACTTCTTTAAGGGGAATATCGCCGACCGCGTGCATCATTACAATTTTCGCTTCGCTTTGCTTAAGTATCGTAAGGGCAAGTTGTATAACGCCGCTCTCGTCTTTTGCTTTTAATGTATAATTCGAGGCAATTTGCATATCCTCCGACAATGGCTGTTCTCTTTTTCTTCGTTTTAGCTCATTAAGGCAAAGATTCTTCGCAATCGTATTAATCCAGCCTTTAGGGTTACTGTCTTCTCTGTAATGCGCAATATATTTTCTGACATTTATATAGGTGTCCTGCATCATATCTTCAGCAAGAAGATAGTTCCTCATATAGGACAAGCACAATGAGAACACCGCATCCTTTGTTTCTAAATAAATTGTTTCTAAGGCAGAGAGTTTTCCCTGCCTTAGATTACGCATTTCATCCTGTAACATTTGCATTCCTTTTTATCAGCAAGGTTTAATACAATTATTATAACACATTTCTTGTCTTTGTTACATTAAGCTTTAAGGCATAGCCAGAGCGGCTATGCCTTAACCAGTATGCGCTAATTCTTAGGTGAATTCGAATTTCCGCTTGCCTTTTGAGCCTGATGCGCCGCAATTCTCTGTTGCTTCTGCGCTCTCTGCTGAGTCTTCAATTGCGCTCTTTCCGCTTGGCAGTCTTCAATTAATTCTTGCAATTCGGCTTCGTACTCCACTTGAAGAGTTGCGATCTCTGCTGTTATTTCTGCTATTTGGGTTTGAAGCTCCAATCTACCTTCCTCTTCACCTTCATAGACGGCAAGCTGTTCGTTTAGGGTAACGAGCTCGGCTTCAAAAGTTGCTATCTCTGAATATTCAGCTTGCAAGGCTTCTCTCTGAGTTTTATATTGCGCCTTTACCGTAGCGTCAAGCCCTTTTTGCACGCCTTTCTTAAATAGCGCGACCAAGTCTTTCATCTCCATATCCTTTAACTCGTTAATATCGAGTTCGGGATTAAGGTCAAGCGCTTTAAGTATCATTTTGGTTTTGCCTGTCGATACCCCTAGTGTTGCAGCCTGTTCGGCATACTGCTCAAGTGTAGCTACAGATACGTTGCCAAAGATACCTTTGTTTTGGAAATATCTGTT
>SACC01000043.1 GCA_009928745.1 Clostridia bacterium | reverse complement strand
GTATAATGATATAGCATTAATTGCAGTAGGTAGCAAAGTTATAGTTCCCTAAAAATGTTTGGTATGGTATAATGTAAAATTTTGTCAAAAAAATAAATTACTAGTTATAGTTCCCTAAAAATGTTTGGTATGGTATAATCTATAATAAGTCCTAGCGCCATAATCTCACGTTATAGTTCCCTAAAAATGTTTGGTATGGTATAATCATTAAATAATATTACAGCACTCAATACCCGTTATAGTTCCCTAAAAATGTTTGGTATGGTATAATGCAATCAGATTGCACAACTACCATTATGTCGTTATAGTTCCCTAAAAATGTTTGGTATGGTATAATAGGCTGCTATAACGGAGCAAGAAAAATGCGGAAACTTAGGTATTTCCGCATTTTTCTTTTTGCTTAAATTATCAAAAAAATACTTTTATATTACTTGTTTTATTCAGCTTTTTACCCTTTTTTCAAAAAAATGACAGCTGATATGATTCTTGCGGCTTTTCCTTTTCTTTTTTCTCACCCGATAGTATCTTCATGGCTGTATACTGTTTTTCTGTTATTGTCAGCACGCGTACCGAGCCTAAGGACGGTACATTGTCCAACAGTCTTTTTTCGTGTTTATAGGCGGCGTCTATGCCGTTGCACAATCTGCCGTATACCGAGAACTGAATCATATAATAACCCTCGGATAACAGATAGTTGCGAAATTTTGTTGCGTGATACCTTTCGGGTTTTGTGCCGACCGGCAGATCAAAAAATACAATGACTCTCATAAATTTATTCATATTCGTGCATAGCTATATTGACAAGTTCGGGAAGCGCGATGCAACAACTTTTATTTTCGCAACTGTTAAGGTAACCCTCTACCGCAATATCCACCGCATTACTCACACTGTGCCGCTCTCCCTTAATCAGCACATCGCAATTAACTACATTATATATTGTCTTTTTTATTTCCGTAGTTAGCTTTGTAATATCTGGGTTGACACCCTCATATATCAACATATCCACTAAGGGACGGAAAGGTTCTATAATATCGTCAGCAAGGTTAAAGTTGTTAAGCTCGCTGCAATGCCATATGCCAAAGGACGGCTCGAAGCCATGAGCAACTATGCTTCGTGCTATTATCCCTCTAACTATCGCATAGCCGTAGTTAAGGGCGCCGTTAAGCGCATTGTCCTCCTGCCGCTTAAAATCCTCGCCGAAGAGAATACGGAAATATTCTCTTGCCGCTGCGCTCTCCTGATTGGTACTGTCTCCGCTTAATACCTTGCCCGCATAATCAAGCACGGTGTTATATCTTTTGCCGCACAGCTCCAGACACTTTGCCTGATTAATAATCTTTTGTTTTATTATAGTCTGCCAAAGCTGTTTTGTAACCGGTTTGGGCAACGCAAGCTGCAGCATCAGTTGCTTGCGTTGCCGCGAATGAGTGTTGCAAGGCAATATTAATGTATGCGGCAGGTGACAACCGTCGCAGATATATACGACTGCGCCGCTATCGGTTAGCGCGGTTAGCGTATAGGCGGTCAACATAATCTGTCTGCTCTCTATCATTACGCTGTTGATATCCTCTACGGGAAAGCTCATTTGCCTATCTCCATCTAATACTAATTGACTGTCTTTTACGGATATCTTACAGGGATTCGCAATATATATGTTAATATAAGCCATATCAGCTTCCGAGAGCCAGCCTCTTTTCCTTGCCGACGAAAGTTATATTGCCAAGTACATCTACCGTACATTTTTTCAACACGGGCAAAGTTTTCAAGCCGAGACGAGTAAAATAAGATTGATCGTGATTATCAAATATAGCCGCTCCTGAAGAAATATCGATACCGCCAAAATAAAAATATCCGTTATTATCTATTAATTTTTGCTTTGTTTCATCGTTCTTTACAAGATTAATGCCTTTTTTATGTTCCACATAGACCAAGTCGTTGGGATAGAGACTGAATAAGAATTCATAACCCTCGTTCATATCGGGCCATTCGCGATATGGCTTACCTGCTTCAATTGCTTTATTCGGCAAAACACTCTTGTAGACATCGGACACATATACGGGTACGCTGTAATACTTCTTGTCCTTGTAGAATATATCGGTGCGGACAATGCTCGTATTACCTGCCGCGCCTTCAATCTTACTGAGTCGCACCTCTAGGGTGGACTTTTCGGTCAATCTTACCTTACGGACAGGATTGCCCGAAGTGCCGTCACTCTTCGGCTTGTAAAATACATCTTTGAACGCCGCGGCGCCGTCGCCGCCGTAAGCCGCTAACTGGGCGCGCAACGCCTCATAAAGAAGCTTGTCGTCCTGCTTATCTTTAATATAATAGTTATCTATCTCTCCGTCCTTATTTAGCTTCAGCTTTTTTATATCTGTTTTTGAGATAACCAGTCCATCGTCCAGACACTTTGCGCTCCTTATAGTATCCTTGTGCATTCTGCCCTTTGCCTTACGGGTCGGCATACGGCTGACAAAGACGGGTTTTAGGGAGTCGATTTCTTCTTCCTCGTAGCCTAGTTTGTAATATTTTTCCCTATAATCTTCAACAGATGGCATGAGTCTTAGTTTGAGCTCTCTCGGGAAGCCGTTATACGGCGCCTTCAGCTTATCTCCGCCGCCGTAAGACTTATCGTACTCTTCACGTGTTATTATTTCGCCAGTATACATATCGGTATAAGTGCTTTGCCCCTTAAACATTGTCTCCTTGCCCTTGTTGAAGTCGGTTACCGCTTTTATCATACGATCGGTTACGCAAGCTATAATTGCCGCGTCTTTTGCGTGATGAAGGTCACCGTCTGTTCGAATTTTCTCTATTCCCCACATTTTTCTTAGATATGAGGTAATAGCGCCGTTAACTGCGGTTACCCGCTTTTTACCAATGTTGATATTATCGTCCAACAAAAGATAATCATTAATCAGATTGAACATAAAACGGGATATATATTTTGTATCATTAAGAGAACGCTCCTGCCATTCCTTTTCATTCTCCTTAGTAAAAGTTTTTCTTAACAACATTTCCGTTTTATTCGGATTACTTTTATAGGTTGCCTTGACATATGCCTCGAATGTTTTCCAACGATTTTCGTCTTTGCCCATATACTCATAAGGCAACATATTCTTTTTGGCTTGGTTCTCTTCTAATAACACTAGTACCTTATTGTTATAGCTATCATTAAAGCTACGGCTATAAGGTATTATATGGTCAATCTGTAAATATGTGGGTTCGAATAGTCTATTGGCGTCAATAGGAGTCTGGCTATAGGCGCATTTGCCGAATTGTTCTTCATACAGTCTGTATTTGACAAGGTCAAGCCCACGCGGCGCAATATGAAAAGTATCCCTTATATAATCCATTATCTTTTGGTTCTCCTCGGCGCGTACATCGTTGTCCCTTTTTATCCGCATACGCTCGCCGTATGTCTTAGAAAGCTCCCGCGCAAGCTCTACATTGACAGCTATAGGACTGCCATAATTTCTTATTATCGCGTTAATTACTTTTATTGTTTGAGATACAGCACGCCGTACTACAGGAACGTTAATATACCTTATTATATCGTTAATTTCCTGTGAGTTAAGCAACTTTAGCTTCAAGCCGTTGCTATGCGCCCTAAAGTTATAGCCTGCGGCACTGCACGCCTCGTCATAGCGCATACCCTGCGCGACATAAGGCTGAATTTTTTTTAGAGCTTTTACGCTTACGCTACCAAATTTGCTAAATGATAACTTCATCAATCCTTCTATCTCGGATTGCGAAAGCGAAGATAATAACGGATTATCTGCAATACTTTTTAATAACTTTGCATCGCTTTTATTCATTGATAACAGCAATGCTATTTCGTCAATAAGGTCAATATCGACTTTGTGTTCGGGCGAAAGCTCCGCAATTATTTTACTGCTCGCGCTCATAGATATAAACTTTACACCTTCAATATTCTTTAGTTTCAGTTTAAATTCTCCCTCTTTTTTGCCTTTGACTGCAATAAAAGAATCTTCAATATTAAGCGCGTCTATAATCTCTCCGCTGTTTAACTCGCCCTTTTCCGTCAGCTCATTGAGCAGTACTCCCTTTTCCTCGGGTGAAAGATATCTCTCCGTACCGCCGCAATTAAGTTTTATTCCGCGAATTTGCTTAAAAGCGTCGTTTTTTGCGTCCGAATAGGTGAGCGCGTTAAACTTTGCCTCGCGCTCGATTTTTAATAGCTTTTTTAACTGTTCAAAGGTCATCTCTCCCTTTTTGCCGCTTTTCAAATTAAGTAGTATTTTTTCTTTTTCATCCACAGTCAAGATTCTTTCTTCGCCGGCGTATTTGATACGCAGATTGTTTAATTTTATAAGTACATTGGTATATTCAAAGGTAAAACTTGCCTTTGGCGCTCTTAATTCCTGATTTTCAAATACGCACTTGCCTACATTAAAACTATTTCTATATGGACTAGGTTCGCCCGGTCCTTCATCAAATTCGCGCCGCGCAGTAAATATTTTTATAAACTTTTCTTCGAACTCCTCAGCAGCTAATTCGTTGCCAAAAGCTCTTTGCGCGGCGAATAGAATCTTAATTTCCTCCAAAAGCTCGTCTTGAGCTATCGTTTTACTATATTGCTCGGACTTGTTACGGATTGCATATAATTTCACTCCGTCACGAATACTAACGAAGCGTTCGTCCTTTGCATACATCTCGCCAACGGTCCGGTAACCTTTTTCTTTTCTGTATTTTTCGTTATTACTTATTGCGCTAAGTAGTGCGCCAGTTTCTTCCTTTGTGCTTTCTGATTTTCTATTGGACTTGAATCCTCTATGTTTTAGAATACTTAATAAAACGAGAGCAAATTCCTTTCCGGTAATTGCCTTGTCTAAGGCTTCCAGCCTAAGCTCATACATATCCACGCATGAATCAAGTGCTATGTTGTCCAATTCCAACGATCGCATAATTAGTTTTTTTGCAGTTACAAGCCTTAATGCTCTGCGCCTTAATCTACGCCTTGCTCCGCGCGCCAACCGCCTCGCCATTGCAGGAGACTCGCCCTTATCCGCTGTCTCCGCTTTTTCAAATATGCGCGAACCAAGACCGCCAATTTTTATAGGCTCGCCGTCATAATTAACCTCCATTACGCTCCAACCGACTGATGCAATGCCAATATCAAGCCCCAACCTGTACTTCATAATTTTCCTCCTAATGTTTTCTCAATTAAAAAAAAGATGTCCGCGATATAACTACATACCCGGACAGAGCTTTTCGGGATTGTACCCCATATAGGGATACACCCATTATTATAGCAACCTAAAACTGTTTGGTATGGTAAATAAGTTGCTTTTTTATTTTACCATAGTATTTTATCAAATTCAATACCAAATTCTAATTTTTTCTAAATATTACCAAAAAAATGCTGTAATTGACCCTTAAAACATTATTTGGCTTTATTTTATAGATTTTTCTGCATTTTGATATTTGGAGTTTGACCTTGCTTTATTTACTTTAGGCTTATACCATTACATCAGTTTTTATCAATACTGTACCTTGCTTTGCCTGACACAACGGACATATTGCGGGGGCTTGCTCCAGATTGGATTCATGTCCGCAATCACCGCAGCGCCACAGCGTTTTCTTTGTCTTTTTATACATTGCGCCGCTTTTCAACTGCTCGTATAGGTCTTGAAACAGCAGTTTGTGCGAGGTCTCGACTGCCGCGAGATTCTTGAATAATCCTGCGATATCCTTAAAACCTTCCTTTTCGGCGATTTTTGCGTATTCGGGATAGATAAGCTCGGCTTCGTCCTTTTCATTCTCTGTGGCAAGTCTTAGGTTGTCGAGAATATTCCATTTTTCCTTGAATGGGTATCCTGTAGCAATATCAATATTGCTGATTGTTGCATCCGTTGCGGTCTGTATAAAGGTATAGAGCATGCGCGCGTGGTTGAATTCGTTGAATACCACCTTAGCGACAAGATTCGCCATTGCGACAAGTCCGCCTTGGCGCGCGCCATATTCTAAGAATTCGTAGCGCACCCGAGCCTGACATTCGCCTGCGTACGCCTTGGCTAGATTGATATAGGTTTTACTTTCTTTCAAATTACTCATTGTCCACCTCTTTAATTATTGTTTTCATTACACCAATAATTATTGACGATTTTGATTTTGTCATACCAATAAATAATAATGAAATATTAGATTATTAGATTACTTCTATACAAAAATCTCCGAGACGCTAACTGCATCTCGGGGATTTGCCTATTAAACTCTTTATCTTAAAAATCATCTTTGCTTCTGTTGCAATATTAATCTGCTATTTCCTTTTGGATTAATTAAAATCAATATTATTCGCATTTTATTTCATTTAATCAGGTCTCAATTATCGTCAGCAATTATATAGGTAATATCGTCGATAACCGTCTGCGTAACCTTATAGTAGTAGTTTCCGACGGTTGCCGAGTACATTGCGTACCCGTCCTTTTCAAGCCGCATCTTATCCGCCGCGCTGTATCCTTCCTCTTCTCCGCCGAAGTCCGCCGAATTATATATTGCGCTATTGCTGTAACCCTCTCTTGTGTAGGATAGCAGTTCAACAAAATTTTTGTTGACATAATATTCGATAATGTCGCCGTGCTCAGCGGTAAAGACTGCCCATATTACGTCCTCGACAGTTTCAAAAGCAATTTCGTAGCTTAGCGTATTTAAGAGCGCCGCGCTCTCGGGCTTTAGCTGCACATAGTCGTTGCCGCGCTGTATCAAAACCGGACAATGGCTAACTACAGGTATAGAATAAGTATATCGCTTTATTTCTCCGTCTAAGCCCTCTACACTTATTATCATATCCTGACTGGGAACGGGTCCGTAAAAAATATAGGTTGTGTCCCGTGTTTCGCTATCTATAAGCACTGCGTCAGATGGCATTATTGTCTGATTATTTAGTTTTACCACCAAGTTATTCGCCGTATATTTTGCAGGTATTCTTACATAAAATTCACAGATACCCGAATCGTTAACCGTAACGCCGCCAGCATTGCCCGAATTGAAAATTACTCTTGCTAGTATCTCCTCGTCTTCAGAGGATATGATGAAAGCGGCAACATTTTGCGAATAACTGTACGCAACGGTATTGGTACCGTCCGCTACAACGGTAACCTTGTACTCGGTATATTTTGCACAAGCGGCTAAGCTTGTTACGCCGGTCGCTATTCCCGTTATTATCAATAATACAATAAATATTTTTTTCATTATGTCTCCTTGAGGCATATTCTAAGTATGGGCTAAAACCACGCGCTTTGCTCGCTTCACATATTCTAGAAATTTTTATCCCTGCTCTTTACCGACAATCTTAGTACTGCGAGCGCATAGAAAAGCACCGCAGTCCCGACAAGGACTAATATGTGCAGCCAGAAAGGTGCAGTATAGTCGCCGTACTTAAATATTACTCCCATATGCTCCTTAAAGCCTTCAATCGCCTCGGCAGGCGCGCCCTGAAGGGTGGAATTAATAGGTTGCTCCATCATAAGCTGACGGAAAAGCGCGCCGGCGTGCGATACCGGGAACACCTTGATTACCCATTGCACGGGGACGGGCAATATACCGGTGGGAATATATATTCCCGTCAAAAACCCAATAAGCGTACCTAGTATTGTACTTGCCGTACCGAAAGTATTGCTGCTGTTAATAAAGGTAAGTACAAAAAGCACCATGGCGCTAGAGGATACAACTGATAATAGTATTATGCCAAGAACCTTTAGTAGCGTCAGCGCCGATATAATTGCGCCGCCGTACGCCACAATGTATATCTCTGCAAGCACTAGCGTTATCAGCGTCATAATAATACCAACAGCAACAGAGCTCAAGAGATATCCGCCGACAATTGTGCTTTTTTTGAGCGGAGCAGCGTAAAAGTCCTTAATCTTCCCGCCTTCCTTATCTTCAACGATAATGCTGAACGCACCCATCGTCGTGGTGATTGAAGATACTGCCATTAGTCCTGCCATAATCCAGCTGTCTAATATCGAGCGGTCGAGCTGTACTCCGCCAACCTCTCCCGAGACCATATCGCCAAGGAATAAAACATATAGAAGTATAATTATAATAGCTCCTAGCAAGGAAAAGAAAACTGAGCTTTTGTTGCGGAAAAACATCTTAAAATTACGTATAGCGAGGTTAACCATGTATCGCGCCTCCCGTGATGTTAATAAACACATCATCCATTGTACCGAGCACTACCTCAAAAGTATCGATAAATTTTTCAAGCCGCTTAATTATCGGTATTGCGGCTTTGGTATCGCTAAGGCTTACTAGAATAAGCTCACCGTTGCAAATATATTCTACACCAAGCGAATTGATTAATTCAATTGCCTTGTCTTTGTCTGTAGGTTTAATCTTTAGCATATCGGTACTGTATTTTTCTTTAAGCTCATAGGTTGTGCCCTTTGCCGAAATCTCGCCTTTGTCTATTATTATTATATAGTCCGCTGCGGCTGCCTCTTCCATATAATGCGTGGTCAAGAATACCGTCATGCCGACCTCTGACTGCAGAGAGGCTATCGTATCCCATACCATTTTGCGAGTATTAGGATCAAGCCCTGTTGTGGGTTCGTCAAGGAAAAGTATCTTGGGAGTATTGACAAGCGCCCTCGCAATATCTGCCCTTCTTCGCTGTCCGCCCGACAATTTGCCGTAAGGGCGGTCAATAAACTCTGTGACTCCTGCGGCTTTTGCCGCGTATTCTACCGCCGAAGCAATATCTTTGCCTTTTCCGTAAAACTTCGCTCGGGTAGCAAGATTCTCTCTAACCGTCAGCAGCTTATCCAATACGCTGTCTTGGAATACAACGCCGATTATTTCGCGTATTTTACCGTCATCCGCCCCAACCTTATATCCGTCAATAATTATTTCGCCGGTATCGTACTGAAGTAGCGTACAAAGCACGTCAATAGTGGTGGACTTCCCTGCGCCGTTAGGCCCGAGGAGGCCGAAAATCTCCCCGCGT
>SACC01000400.1 GCA_009928745.1 Clostridia bacterium | reverse complement strand
ATGGTATAATTAATAATACTCCACTGCGCGGTAACACTTAGCGCCCCGATTCTACCTGCCGAAATACCGTTAATCGTCTGCTGGTCAGCGTTATTTTTCCATCCTGTAAAGTTGTATCCCGTACGGGTTGGCGCGCTGAATGTAAAACTGTCCTCAATATTATATGTAGAAGGATTATTCGGATTAGGGGCAGTTCCACTGTTAAGATTGTATACAATGTTGTATTGGATAGGAGTCCACACCGCCGTCAGGGTCAAATTGCCTATGCTCCCAAGGGTTATCGAATTGACAATAACTCCGCCGCCTTTATCAAAGCCGCCGAACACATACCCTTCTCGTGATTCTTCATACAACGAAAAAGCCGATTCAATATCGTATTGAGCAAAATGTGTTTTGTTAAGGCTTTCATTGGCTACCCCGACATAGGTGATTGTGTAATTAATCTTTGACCATCTTGCATAAAGTGTCATTTCCTGCTGCACTCTATCTTGAAAATTCCACGGATTATTAGAATATATCTCACCCGATTTTGTGTACCAGCCTAAAAATGTAAATCCATTTCTAGTAGGAGTCGGACGAGTGGGCGCCAAGCCGTTGACCGTCATAACATCTACCGTGGCTACGCCTATATAGTTATAATCATATGTTACTTGATGTTCGGTTATCTGCTCGATAATCTGATAACTCAAACTCAAGCTCTTGTTTCTGCTTTTATTGTCTACATATCTGATAGATAAAGAATAATTACCGGTATTTGCAGTAGAAAATCCAGTTATCGTCATATAACTAGCGTTGAAGTCCAAATTTACTACGGTAGAATCAGAGTATTCGACGCGGTATGAGAGCGAAGACAAACGGGCAGTAAGCTCGCTTGTTGCAGTACCTTTTTGGAATATAAGCGTAGGAGTGCTAGTTACGGTAAAACTTGAAATTGTAGCAAGCGGTAAAACTGTATATGCAACCATACAGTTTGCCAATCCTCCCCGCGTGCTTGCCGACACCGACATGTTGCGGGGCGCGCTTGCTCCTGTTGCCGTCTTTGTGTTAAAACTGCTGGCGGTTACCATTCCTTCAGTTACTACGATATCTTCAGTGACTGAATCGCTGTATGTTATCCTTAGCTTTGCGCCTGTTACTGACAGTACATCATTGACAAAATATTCCGTCTTAAAATCCAGAGGCTCTACGCTGCTTACTGTTATTGAAGTGTCCTGCTGGGTTACCGTGTATACTAATGTCGCGCTTCTGCCCTCGTACTCTACTACAAGGGTATATGTACCGATATTAGCTGTAGAAAAGCCTGCAAGCATATCCTCGGTAATAGAAACCGTATCGGTAAACCCGTCGCTATAAGTTAATGTTAATCTTGCATTCTCCAGCTCAATCGACTGATGCAGCGTGTATGACGCAACTATTGTGCCCTCTTCAATACTAACAGTGACAATAGTTCTCTCCGCCGTAGTGTCACATGCAGAAAAGACGAACAAAATTGATACAATCATTATAGCAATTAATATTACTGTATATCTAGGCATATCATCTCCGATTATTACATTTATAATAATAATTATATTTCATATAACCTGTAAAGTCAAGTTAGTTTTATACTGCAAAAATGGACATTTTATTAATAAAAACGCAAAAATACTAATAATTAATATCTGTTTACAAAAGATAATATTATGCTTACTATATTTATC
>SACC01000399.1 GCA_009928745.1 Clostridia bacterium | reverse complement strand
TAGCAGTTGATGTCAATCTTCCTGTCGATATATTCCTTGCTGTGAATGGAGGAGAGAATTAGGCCTGCAAGATAGCCTCCCGTGATATCCGCGACGCCGAACCAATGCTCCGCGGCGTACGCGAAGAAGAAACAGACTGCCAAGCTGAATATCGGAACGCGCCTGTTGTGCGGCCACTTTTTATCCAGCCATTTGAATGCGAGCCTTACCAAGAAACCGACGGCAAGCGCCGCGATGAAGAATAATACTGTCTTCAAGAGTACCATTAACGCGTCGCTTGCGTCTCCGGTATCCTTCATGCCGATTACTACCGACAATACGATAATACCGATAATATCGTCGATAATCGCCGCGGAGATTATCGAAGCGCCGACCTTCGTGCTCAGTTTGCCCATTTCTTTGAGCGTCGACACGGTAATGCTGACCGAAGTTGCGGTCAGTATTACGCCGTAAAAAAGATTGGTGAGCAGCTGTTCGCGGGTCATTCCTACGAAGCCGCCGTTGAATAGCGCCGCAACGACGAACCCTAAGCCCATCGGCAATACGACACCGAAAAAGGTTATAACCATAGAAGCGACGCCCGTCTCTTTAACCTGCTTGATGTTGGTTTCAATACCCGCCGAGAACATAATCAGCACTACGCCGATTTTCGCAATAAAGGATAGACCGTCAAGCACCGAAGCCGTCAAAATTCCCTGATTCGGGATATATTTGATTAGACCTATCAAAACCCCGGCTAAGAGCATACCTATAACCTGCGGAATCCCTATTTTTTTGCTGAAAATCCCGAGAGATTTTGATATTAATAGTATTAAAGCAAGCGGCAGTAATATCTTGTAGTATTCCATATAAGCCTCTTCTTCCGAATCGAATATTTCGCACTTAGTATCAATTTATGTGTGCTGTTAAGAAATGTGCATCAGGTTCGCGAAGTAAAATACAGTTGGTATTATATTACTATTATTTTATATAGTCAACAAATTATGACAAGGATAAAAAATGTAAAAAAATCGGAGCATTTAGCTCGCCGATACAAATTTTTTATTAAAATGAATTATAACATTTTCAATAAGGAAGTAATGAATAAATACCTCAAAACGCCGAGAAAAAGATAAAACCTTTGTTCGCATCGTTTGCTGTTCATCTTATAAGTCGTATTTATTCATTGATTCCATAACTTTATTTATATTCCGATTCCGCCCGTTTTGCCGGCTTCAAAAATTAAAAACAGCACCAGAGAAGACACAATAATGTTGAATACTACAATTATAGGCATAAATACCTTAAAATACCATTTGTAAGTTTTGTGGCGGAGAATTAACATCGCGAGATATTCCCCGATTCCGCCTGACAGCCCAGCTACGACGAAGAGCAAAACTTCCTTGATTCGGGGTTCTTTGTTCTTAAGCCTCATTTTATCCGCGCGGATAAGCAAAAAGCCAACGATATTAAGTATAATTATGAACGCTAAAGTGCTTTCGAATGTTACTATCATTTTTTGTCTCCGTCGATAAATCAATCATATAATATTATGTCTGTTTTGTCAAGAACGGCGGCATAAAAGGGAGTGGACAAATAGCAGTGTTGATACGGGCTACCGCCGCGCCGCGTCGGCTTGGTTGCGTACGCCTATCGCCCATCGCCGTCTTACCGCCTGTTGCCCGTCTGAACCCCACTCTTTGCCACTCCTCATTAATCCAT
>SACC01000398.1 GCA_009928745.1 Clostridia bacterium | reverse complement strand
GCGCTTCGCGGTCGTCTTTTCCCCTCAGGGGAGGATTCATTTTGAACCTGCCGTCCTCTTCGAGCATGGTTTCGTCCATGAGCAGGTAATGCGGCGCGGTTTCGCAGGTTACGTTTATGCCCTCCGCTTTAGCGCGGCGTATAAGGGATACGGATTCCTTTGTTGAGATATGGCAGATATGATATGCGCATTCGGTTTCAGAGGCAAGTTTTAAGTCGCGTTCAATCTGTATCCATTCGCTTTTATTGCAAATACCTTTATGATTATGCTTTTTTGCATATTCGCCGTCGTTTATATAACCGCCGTTTAACAGAGTATTGTCTTCGCAGTGAGCGGCGATTATTTTACCGAGCGACTTGGCTTTTAACATAGCCTTACGCATCATTTCCGCGCCCTGAACTCCGTGTCCATCGTCGGAAAAGGCGCAGACATAAGGTGCAAGACTTTCCATATCAGAAAGCTTGTCGCCGTTTTCGCTCGTTGTGATCGTCCCGTAGGGGAATACATCAATGACGGCGTCTTTTTTAATAATATCCGTTTCGCATTTCAGGTTTTCAAGACAGTCGGGTGTCGGGTTGAGGTTAGGCATGGCGCAGATGGCGGTATAACCGCCGCGCGCGGCAGCCAGCGTGCCGGTATATATGGTTTCTTTATAAGAAAAACCCGGCTCGCGCAGATGAACGTGAACATCCGCGAAGCCGGGGAAAATTATAAATGATTTGTCCTTGAAAAGTGAAAACAGCTCCATTAGACTGCCTTTGCTTTGACAGCCCGTGTATGTGCTATACGGATTTTTTATAAAATCCATGTCAATTTCAACTCCTTATCCGGGCAAAATAAAAGCCCCGCTGATTGGCAGGAC
The DNA here is from genome assembly GCA_009928745.1 of Clostridia bacterium. Classification (GTDB taxonomy): domain Bacteria; phylum Bacillota; class Clostridia; order Christensenellales; family CAG-1252; genus SACC01. The sequence goes on along the minus strand of SACC01000398.1, from coordinate 839 downwards.
GGCAAGAAAGCAAAGCGGTTATACGCAGAAAGCGTAAAAACACCTTGGATATATTAGTATCTTGTCAGTATCCCGTACTGCCCTTAAAGATCTTATGTATTGTATCACCAAAGATTCTTTTTGTCAAGGGTTAAAATAAATAATTATAACGCATATAAACTTAACTGTTTAACGGTAACAGTTAACCGTTTAATAATTGTATCTGTGTTTGATGTGTATTGAATAAATACCTTACAAATGAAAAATGATGAATGATTCGCTTTCGCTGATGAAAAGATGAATACAAAAGAATGCGGTTTTATCATGCATTTATATACTCATCATTTTCAATTTATCATTCATCATTTATCATTACCGCCTCAGCGGTATTTTTTGGTGGACCTGGAGGGGCTCGAACCCTTGACCTCCGCGTTGCGAACGCGGCGCTCTCCCAACTGAGCTACAAGCCCGTGGAATTTAACGTTTTTCAGCTTCGCCATTATACCATTAAAAAAATCCTTTGTCAATAATTTTATTGACATGAATATGCCGAGATAGTATAATATACAAAAAGGCGGTGCAATAATGAAAAAAATTACAACCTTATTACTTTCGTTAATTTTAATTTTGGGGGGATTGACAATGACATCCTGCGGGAAAAATAACGGTGAAATGTCAGAAGAATCCGATAAAAATAATTCTTCTCAAATCGCTTCGGAAAGTTCCGATGAAACCTCGACAGAAGTTTCAGAAGAAGGCAATTTAGCATATAAATGCCCGTATTTTTATGATTGCGGAATAAAAATAGTCGGCGACGACCATATGCTTGTATTAACCGACGGCAATAATGAAAGCTATGC
>SACC01000042.1 GCA_009928745.1 Clostridia bacterium | reverse complement strand
GCTTAAATCGTAGGGATGCTTGGTAAGCAAATGCCCTATATTCAGTAAATCCACAGTTTTATTTTGGATTTTTTCTGCCTGTTCCTTCGTGCAGCTGCCGCCGCTTAAAACTTCAGAAAAATCCTCTTGAACCGTGCTTTTTAAAAATACAATTTCAGGGTTTTGAGGCAAAAGTGAGAGATTATTGCGGTATAACTCTCCTCCCTTATAATCTTTGATGTCTTTTCCTAAAAAACGAACGCTGCCTCGGTAGGGCTTTGTAAGTCCTGAGATAATGTTGAGCAAAGTGGTTTTTCCCGAACCGTTGGAGCCAACAATGCTCAAAATCTCTCCTAATTTGACCGAAAGATTCAAAGAGTTTAATACGTCTTCGCCGTTCTTTTGATATCGAAAGCAGATGTCTTTCAGCTCTGCAATCTTTGTTTTTAAATCGCCGTATGACCTGTTGTCAACCTCCCAGTTCCAATAGACCTGCTTGCCTGCCGCGGTTATTTTCCTTCCCGACCAGTCCTGACACCATATACCGCATACTGCGGCGCCTGCGGCTTTCATCGCCAACGCTTTATCCATCGAACGCTCAATACCGCCCTGCACGCCCAGTATCATTCCGTCATACGCCCAATCTGGCAAATACTCATTACACGGAATATCGTTGTTGAGTTTGCGTGACAGCTCCTTAAAACTGTCCGCGCAAAAATAGCTGATTCTGTCAGGCGTTCCCCAGTATGTCAGAAGAGTGCTGTCGCCTTGCTTAAAATCGTTGATTCCGTAATCATTGGTATCAACTCTGATTGCGTATCTATGTGAAGAAACAAAGGTGCTCATAGGACTGTATGTTTCAATTTCGCTATGCCGCCTCTCTCTGTAATATATCTTGCCAAAAAGAAGTTTTAGAGCAATCGGACGTATTTTTATATGCTCGGAGACAAAATTTATAATTTTTTCTCCTTTCATATTCAACTTGCGGAACTGCTCTCCGCCGCCGAATATGCACTCTTCTTTTGCGGCATAAAAATCGAAGGTAATATTAGTAAAATTACCCTGCTTAATAAAGGTCATATCAAGTCCGTTGTCGTTCTCGAGTATTGTTACTTCCAACTTGGTTTCTCCGCATGAAAAAGCAATAATGTTTTCTCTTATTTTGTAATCAAATAACGCCAGTTTTTTGCCTTTGCCTGTCTCTTTTACCTTAAAAGCGCCGTGTGTGCTTTTGTAATTAAGCGTTGAAAAGCCTACTGTAATAAATGGTCTTGATAAGGTGTGCTTAAATACAGTTCTGTTATTATAGACTAAAACCAATTCATCCTTGTTCGTTATTAATCTGTACATTTTGAGCTCCTTTGCTTTTATTTTTTTGAAGAAAAATTATGCCCAGCGCGCCGAATAGCACGATAATTATTCCGATAATTTTACCCGCAGTCAGCTTGTCGTTAAAGATAAGTATTCCTGCAACTGCGCTGACAATCGGCACAAACAGCAACAATACTTTGACCAGCCAGACAGGATATTTTTTTAGATTATAATAATAGCAAATATAAATAAACATTTGCGCAAGTCCGCCAAGCGCCACAAGGGGTAAGAACCAGCCCGAGTAATCTACGCCCTTAAGCGCCCAAGCGTCTTTTGTTATCAAGGCGGCGACCGAAAAGGCTATGAATACCGTGAAGTTATTGTAATAAGCTATAACTTCGTTGGAAACCTGATACTTTTTCTGAAAGCCTTTTATAATAAAGGCATTCGCAGTTACCGCCGCCGCGCTCAATATGAAGAAAAGATCATACCAGTTAGGACGGAAATTCTTGAAATCTACTCCAAGCACAAGGAGGACTCCGGCAAGCATAATGAGGGAGAATAACCAGTCAAATTTATTCAGCTTATCCTTGAATATAACGGCGCTGACGAAGTTAGCCATAAGGATATCGACCTTTAGCAATGCCGTACCTGTTGATAACGAGCTGTATTTGAACCCGATATTTGCAAAAGTATCGAGCAAAAAGCCAAGAAGTCCGATTAATAGCAATATAAACCAATAACTTTTCACCTTGAACAATTCTTTCAGCTTACCGTTTACAAGCATATAGACCGTCAAAAATATTAGCGCCGCCCCCCGTAACAGCATACCTGTCACATAGGGCGAACCTATCGTGTTGACGCCCCATTTTGACACCATAAAGTAGCCCGCCCAGGAAAAAATCATACCTATGATAAATATTACACTAATTTTTTTCATACTTGCATAAAGTTATGTTTTCCCCGTCGATACCTACTTTACCGCCATTTTTTATTGCATTGATGTTTTCCGGATGCACAAGCAGCCACTTGTTTTTCGCTCTCAACGTCCCCGATATACCCTCGTCAAGCGGTAGATTGGTACCCGTCGGCAGTATTATTCCCGCATTAAAAGATGACTCCGTCTTAAGAGGCGCAAAATGAAGCACCATTGGATATAATTCTATAATGTCACCCTTTTTTAAGTAAAATCCTATTGCCTTTGCGCTGTCGTAACGATCGTCTGTTATGTCTTCGTAATGACCTAACAGCAAGACCATATCCGTCGCTGCAATTATTACTTCAGAAGATTTGTGCCACTCCACACCGTTCATTTTGTAATAGTTGCCGCAACACCAGCCCGCCTGAACGGGCAGCTCGCCAAAAACCTCTCTTTGGATGGTTTTTATAAGCGGTAACTGCCTTAGCCCTTCGTTATCCGCAATATAAGTATTGCCCTCCGCAGGTAAGCGCGCAACCTGGTTAAGGTATACTGTCGCTTCAAGAGATGCGAACTCATACACCCTTCCGTACTCGTTAAAGGCGCTGTCATTAACGGAATATAAAGGATTATTTTGCTTAAAAAAACAGTCTGTTATCATACTTCCTCTATTTTCAACAGCTTAACGAACTTTTTCATAGCGCCCGTATAATCACCGTAAACCATAGAAACGTGATGCGCTACTCCGCTGTATACTACACGGTCAAGCACTTCTTTCATACTCTTGTCGAATACAACCTTTGCGTACGTACCCGTAAGTTGTTTTTCCATATTCTGCGCCTTGCCTTTCTCCTGAAACAGTCTGTATTTGCCGTTAATACTATCCAGCCTTGCAATGGTAACAACGCCCGGTTTCATAACGAATCCGGCAGTAACTCCCTTGCCTCCGGCAAAATAGGTATCCAGCGTTGGCTCGCAGATTCCATCGCAAAGATTACACGGAGCGACTCCGCAATGCCACATCAGCGCAAAATTATTGTCGAGATTAACCTGTGAAAGATCCGCCATAAAGGGGGTCTCAGCGCCTGCTGCCTGATGACATATCATCGTTATAGCGCAGTCAATATCGCCTTCGCAAGCAAGTATATAATCTTCGCTCTGAAGTAGCGACATTGCAGCGCAGGGCGCTATATTGTATAGCGCCGCGAACTCAGGCCAACATCTTATCGCAAGCGCTTTAAGCCGCTTTGTTTCTACAAAACTCTTTAGCTTTGCGGCAAGCTCGGCAACTTTTTTGACCTTATCATCACTTACCGCTTTTGTATTGAATACGCTTAAAAGTTTCTTTTCGTATTTCGCAGCCCAGACTTCGTCAACAGGCTCGTTAAACAAGTCTCCCAATTCATAATGGTCAACAAGACAGCCGAATTGCTTATATAGGGCAAGTTCGTCTACGCCCACATTAAAGAAACCGTGCGCGCGGTAGCCCAGAATACCTATTTTGCTCTCTTTGAGCGCGGCGCGCATTCTTATTGCGTCCAGCCATTCAGTGTCAATTTTGTCGCCTATTGTGTATACAAAATCGGTATAGCCGCTTTTTGTGAGGTTGGAGGCGTTGAGATTAACGCCGCATACCGAATTCAATCTGATTTTGCCGCCGTTATAGGGCAGCTCGTTAAGCCCCCACAGCAATAACGGTTTATCTACAATCTTTTTTATCTCAAGCCCAAGGTGACCAAGATGGAAAGTGCCGCTAATAACCGCGATACCGTCAACAGCCTGCATATAAAGTGTTTTTGCCGCCTTCTCAGCATCTTCTACGCTAATTACCAGTTCGGTCACCGCGCAGAGTGTCACCGCCTCAAGACGGCTGAGGTCTTCCAGTAGACCTTTATACAGTTCTTCTGCTGCTTTGTAATCAAATGTCTCTCTTGCCAAGCAAACTACACCTAATCTTACTTGCTTTTTCATATATTCCTCCGATTAAAATAATGTCTTTTCAATATTTGCGTATGCTTGCTTGTCTTCCTCGCTGTACTCCTCGCCGCGGTTTCTCTTATCTATCAATTCTCTCACCTTTTCGGTTAACGGTCTGGTAATTTTTAGGCGCGACATAGATATAAATGATACGGACATAAAGATAATTACCGCAATCAAAATCAGCAGCCGTATGCCCCATACCGCCGTTTCGGTCTGTGGGAAATCTTGATAATTGATTCGTCCTGTAACTTCATTGGCAATCGGTTCGTTAAAGCCTACTGCCTTAAGCACTATGCCCGACAAAAATATTGCGAGCGCGGAGCTGCATTTCTTAATGAAGGTCATAACGCCGCTAAAACTTCCTGTCGGACGGTTGCCGAACTTCAGCTCCGCAACGTCCACTACATCTGGGAATATTATCCAGGGCAGCATCTGACTGCCTCCCATTCCAAGTCCTATAATAATACATACAACAATTAGCACGGGCAGACTTTTTATAGGCAACATCGTTAGTAAAATTATGCCGACAATATATAACGGAATACCGCTTACGAACAATTTGGGCTTCGAGAAGCCTTTGGACATCAAAATGTAATAGACGGGTAGTGTCAACGCAGTAAATACCATAATTACCGCAAGTATTACTGCGCCTCCGGCTATGCCGCTTAAAGCATAATTAGCAAAATAGACAATGTTAGTAGATAACAAATCCATACAAGCGTATGCCGTCAGATAGCTGACAAGCAGGAATATGAAAGATTTTACCGTGAAGGGCTTCAAAAAAGTTTTAATGGTAAATGTTGATTTTGTTTCGGGCAAAACCACTCTTTCTTTGGTAAAGAATCCTGTTAGAATCAAAGGTATCGTATAAAGCGCGCCGAATCCGAAAACAACAATAAAGTATATTGCATTGACCGAGAGCGCGCCTGTAAAAAATTTATCAAGTAAAAATGTACCGCCAACTACTGCTATACCGCTTGACACCATAGAGAATAACAGTCTCATTGCGTTAATCTGCGTCGTCTCACGCGGATTCCTTGACAGCTCGGTAGAAAAGCTGGAATAACTTACGTTAACTATTGTTGATACGGTATTATAGAAGATATAAGCAAGCAGATAAATGGCTATTTTTATACCTTTTGAACCCAAAGAACCCAAAGGCAAGAATACTAATGCGAAGGAAATAATTATTACCATGCCGCCGAATAATATGTACGGTCTTCTTCTGCCGTACTTAGAACGGGTATTATCTCCGATTACACCCATCAAAGGATCGGTTACCGCGTCCCAAATTCTTGCTACGGCAATAATTGCGCCCGCCCAGACGGTACCGACGCCCATCGCGACAAGATAGCAAAAATAGATTGCCCCGATAAGCGCTCCGCCGCCGCCGCCGTAGATATCAGCAGATGCGAAAATCAGCTTTTCGCGTTTGGATACTTCATATCCTTCTTTCATTTTGCTTGCCATAAGTGCCTCCTTTAGTCCTGATTGAATAAGATATTTTCAAAAACAAGCCTTGCGCCTGCAATACTTTTAATATTGTACTTTCCCGTCAAATGTCTAAAACTTATGTTGATTGATAAATTCTTCAATTTTTTGTCTACCGCTTCGAATAGCTTTATATTATCGAACAATCCGCCCGCAACAATTATCGAAGACGGATTAATTAATGCAATGGCGTTACCGATGCTGTTAACCAGTCTCGTTATACTATCGTTGATAATCTCTGTGGCGATATTTTCGACGCCGTACTGCGCATAAAAATCCTTTATATCCCCCATAAAACCGCCCAGTTTTTGAGTATAATTATTAAGCATACGCTTTTCGGACAAATATAACTCCAAGCAGCCCCTTTTGCCGCAACGGCAAAGTTCGCCTTCCTGTTCTACTACGGTATGACCGATTTCTCCGGCAAGATTATCAGCGCCCGTCAAAATATGTCCGCCGTTGATTATCGCCGCGCCCAGCCCCGGACCATGTTTTATGTACATAAAGTCCTTGTTACCGTTATCAATTATTGCCTTTGCCTGCGCTCTCACGTTATTGGATATGTATACCGGAAGCGCGGTACGCTTTTCTAATTGCTCTTTTAGATTATAATTCTTTTCGAATATGCCGTACGTATTAAACAATACGCCTGACTTATCCACGAAGCCGCTTATCCCTATGCCTATTCCAATAACTTGCGCGCCTGTATTTAATCTTTCGATACGATCTATCAGGTATCCTTCTTTATCGCTGCTCTCGATAAGCTCTGACGTAGGGCGGATATCCTCCTTCACTACTCTTTGCGGGGTGCAGACGGCAAAATGTATTTTATCGCTTTCAATATTGATATTGTAAGCGATAAAGCTGTCGTAAGCGATATCTATAATTACTTCTTTTCTACCTGAAGTATTGCGTTGAAGTCTTTCGCCGCTTTCCTCGAGTAAACCCTCGTCAAAAAGCTCTTTGGTTAATAACGATATCGACGCGCCAGTCAGCTTAAGCTCTTTGGCAAGCGCGATACGCGACATTGCGCCGTCACTGAACAACTTGCGCAATATAGAGGTCTTGTTGCCTTGCTTGAGGCTTTTATTGTTGCCGCCCCGTTCTTTAGCCATTGCCGATATCCTTATACATTGCAATTAGTTCGTCTACAGTCAGCTTTCTCGGGTTGTTGTTCATTAACGGATGCGCCGCGCTTGCCGCAGCCAGTCCCATAATGTCCTCAATCCCGAAGGCTTTAAGCGAACAGCGCATACGGGTTACCCGTTTTAATCTCAACACTTCGTCAGCCATAGCGTCCGCGTCAGCAAACCCGAGCGTCGTTGCAAGACGGTTGACTCTGCCTTCCTCTGCCGTTGCGTTAAGCCTGATAAAACTGTCAAGCGTAAACGCGCAAGCCTCGCCGTGCGATAGCCCGTAATTTTCGGATAAAGGATACGAACAAGCGTGCACTCCCGCCGTTTTCGGGGTAGCGAACGCCATACCTGCAAGCAGCGCAGCAAGCGACATATTGCTTCTTGCTTCAATATCGTTACCATACTTATACGCCTTTTCAAGATTAGCAAAAATAAGCCTTGCGCTTTCAGTTGCCAGCGCGTCGCTGATTGGATTATGGTTGACGCTCCAATATCCCTCAAGAGCGTGTGAAAGCGCGTCAAGTCCGGTTGCGGCAGTAATATGCGGCGGCACGCTAAGGGTAAGTATCGGATCAATTACTGCAATCGACGGATAAAAATTGGTATGCAATAATGGCGCTTTTACGCCGTTAATCTCATCGTTACAAACAGCTACTGCCGTAACCTCCGAACCGGTACCCGCCGTTGTCGGGACGGCAATTAACGCCGCGCCCTTTTTATCAAAAGTTCTTTTTTTATAAAAATAATCACGTATGTCATATTCGGCGCTAGCCATAGAACAGGCGAATTTTGCAAGATCAAGCGCGCTGCCGCCTCCGATTGCCACGGCAAAATCAGCTTGCAGCGCATTTAGCAGATTAGCTGCCTGCATCACCTCAGAAAGTCTCGGATTAGGCGTAATATCGCTAAAAACTCCAACCAGCAACGGACATTTTTGGATTAGCAGATCGGCAAAGCCGTTATTGACAAACAGCTTGTCAATAATCAACAAACCGCGCTTATAACCGTGTTCTAAGCATATTGCGCTAAGCTCATTGAGCTTACCTTCTCCGCAATACACTTTCACAGGCTGATAGAAATAATTATTTGCCATATATTTTATCCTCTATTTCCTTTACTCTTCTTTCTGCGTTAGTCAAAAAGCTCTTTCTCCAATCTTCCAGGTCCTGCAAAAATTCGGTATTAAGAAAGGCTTTTGCCATCGCAAGCCCCATCTCTGGACCGATAACCCAGCCTCCCATACAGAGTATATTTGCATTATTTATCGCTCTGCACATTTTCGCGCCGTATACGCTCTCAACAGCCGCGGCGTATATACCCTTGTGCTTGTTGGCAACTATGCTCATCCCCATTCCCGTGCCGCATATCAATATTGCCTTTTCGTAGGTACCGTTCTTAACTAACGGCGCAATGCGCGACGCAACTTCAAAATATGGAGATGGCGCGCTGATATCGGTCGTGCCTAAATCCACGAATTCAATCTCGGTATTCATAAAGCTAGCCAGCAAAAATTCTTTCAATACATAACCGGATTTGTCTGAACCTATTGCAATTTTCATATTTTACCTCTCTTAATGTTGTTGTTAATTATTTTTATTGAATGGAATATTATTATTAGTAAATCAATCGCATAATAGCCCGAGTAATTAAAATGAAAATCGTATTAATTAACTCTATTAATTAATTGTAACATACCATAGGTATACTGTCAATACCCATTTTTTTATAGGTGTGAAAAAAAGAAATTTTTGAATAATTTGCTATCTATAGCGGCGGCAAAAACAACGCTTTTGTTGTTGTTTGCTTACAATACGAAAAGATAAAATGCGAGAAAATGCAGCACGCTTGTTGTAATATCTGCAATATGCCATATTACGTGAGTGTATTTTTTGCTTTTTTGCATATAAAATACGCTGCCTGCAATAATTACCCCAAACCCCGCAATAAAAAGCGCCCAAAACTCTCTGCTCAAATCCTTCGCGCCAAAACTCATGCCAATAACAATGAAAATTACCGCCGCAAGATACAGAATCTGCGAATAGCGCTTATATTTCTTTACGCTTATCATATTGAGCGCAATATTGATAACTGTTGCTGTTGCAACTAAGGCAAGCATAGTTATTGCAACGGCGCCCTTGGACAAAACTAGCAGCGCAGGTACGGCTGTGCCTGCAACTATCAGCGATACCATACTATGATCGATTTTTTGCCAAAATATCTTTTTTTCA
>SACC01000397.1 GCA_009928745.1 Clostridia bacterium | reverse complement strand
ACTTTGCTTTTAGCAATGAGTAATTTTTAATACTTAATATACTATTTGTGCCGCTTAGTGTTGTTTTTTCAGTAATGTGATTCGACTATAAGCGGCTCAAATTGTATATAGGATAAATGATAAGAGGAAAGCGACTATGGTTATTGACAGTGTGTCTAATAAAAAAGTACAGATGCTAAGAAGGCTTGCCGAGCGCAAGCACAGGAAAGACGCAGGATTGTATATTGTTGAGGGATGGAATATTATCAAAGATATACCGCCTAAAACTCCTATACATTCAATCTTTGTTATGCAGTCAAAAGCAGACAATTTTGCCGATATTATTGAAAAATTTGATTGTCCGTCATATGTTCTTAGCGACCGTATTTTCGAAGCTGTCGCCGATACTGTCGCACCTAACGGCATAATTGCCGTACTGTATTTGCCTGATTGCGAAAGCGTTGAGACGCTTGACGACCGTATAATTGCGCTGGACGGGATATCCGATTCGGGCAATCTGGGCACGATAATCCGGACTGCTGTTGCATTCGGATACAGGGATATTATTCTTATCAGTTGCGCTGACGCGTATTCCAACAAAACGGTAAGGAGCAGTATGGGGGGCGTGCTTAAGGCAAGGCTTTTTGAGCTATCGTATGAGGAATTTGCAAGCCTCAATAGCCGCGAAGTTTATATTTTGGACATGAGCGGTGAGAATATTGGAAGCGCCGCGCTTAATAAGAAATTCGCTTTGGTTGTAGGTAGCGAGGCGCAGGGCGTGTCGCAATTTTTCCGCAACATTGCAAGCAAAACGCTTAGTATCCCGATGTCGGGTGATATGGAATCGCTGAACGCTGCGATAAGTGCCGCGATTGCAATGTACGAAATAGGCAAAAATAATTAACATTTTTTGTTAAATTCTTTTATAAATAATAGATTTATATGTTAAAATTAGTTTTAGAGTAGGTATTTCTCATCAAACGGAGGTAATTATGTCAGGACACAGCAAATGGGCGAATATTAAGAACAGAAAGGCAAAAGGTGATGCGCAAAGAGCCAACGCGTTTACCAAAATCGGCAGAGAAATCGCGCTTGCGGTCAAACAGGGTGGACCCAGTCCCGACAGCAATTCGAGGTTAAGGGACGCTATTGCCAATGCGAAAGCCAGCAATATGCCCAATGATAATATAAAAAGAAGTATTGATAAAGCCTCTGGCGCCGGAGGCGCTGTAAACTATGAAGAGATTACATATGAAGGATACGGCGCAGGCGGTGTTGCGATGATAGTTGAGACGCTTACAGATAACAAAACCCGTACTGTCGGCGACCTTAGACATTTTTTTGATAAGTGTGGCGGCGCGCTGGGCAACAGCGGCTGCGTAGGATTTATGTTCAACAAAAAGGGCGTTATTGTTGTAGACAGTGAGAAACTTGACGAGGACGACCTTATGATGATGGCAATCGATGCCGGAGCAGACGATGTAGTAACCGTTGAAGGCGCGTATGAGATATATACCGCGCCCAATGATTTTTCGACAGTTAGAGAGGCTTTAGAGAAAAAGGGTTTGACGATATTATCAAGCGGCATAGAGATGATACCGATTAATACAGTGACTCCCGACGAGGGAGTTATCACAAAACTTTACAAACTAATCAATATGCTTGAGGAAAACGATGATGTGCAAAAGGTATTCCACAACGCGATTCTGCCCGAGGAAGAGGAGGAAGATTAATG
>SACC01000041.1 GCA_009928745.1 Clostridia bacterium | reverse complement strand
TACCAGCACTACGTATATTATTATCGGCGACGGGGAGACTCAGGAAGGTCAAGTCTGGGAGGGCGTGCAGTTCCTCGCTCATAATAAGCTTGATAACGTAATTATATTCGTGGATAAAAACAAAAGACAGTTGGACGGTATGACTGAGGAAATATGCAATTCATTTGACCTTGTGGCAAAATTCAAGGCGTTCGGCGTGGAGTCTTTTGCTGTTGACGGTCATTCGGTAGAAGAGATATATAACGGCATACAAAAAGCCAAAGAGGCAAAGCGTCCTACGGTAATCGTTATTAATACAGAAAAAGGTCACGGCTGTAATTTTGCGGAAATCAAAGGTTTCAATCATTATATGATTATATCTCACGAGATGGCAGACGGAGCGGTAGCTGAGATTGACAATAGACTGGAGAAAGCGTTATGTTAATTGAAAAATACGAGCTTGACAGCGTGGAAATGCGTAAATGTTATTGCGACGCGCTAATTGACGCAGCGGCGCAAAACGATAAAATAGTCGCTGTGGACGCAGACGTGCAGTATTCTATGGGTACTGCGCCTTTCGCAAAAAGCTATCCTAACAGGGCAATTAACTGTGGGATAATGGAAGCGCACGGAGTCGGATTATCCGCGGGGATGTCTGCGACAGGACTTATCCCGTTTTTCCACACTTTCGGAGTCTTCGCAACAAGACGGGTATATGACCAAGTGTTTTTATCCGCGGCTTATCAGAATCTGAATATCAAAATAATCGGCGGGGACGCAGGAGTAACAGCAACCGCGAACGGCGGAACGCATATGCCTTTTGAGGATATCGGCATTATGCGCAACGTTCCCAATATGACTATAATCGAGCCGGCGGACAGTACAATGTATAAGTATCTGATACCTTATATGGCGAACACATACGGCAACTTTTATATGCGTTTATGCCGCCGCAAGACGATCAAAATATATAAAGACGACACACAGTTTGTAGTAGGAAAGGCGAATATTCTTAGAGAGGGCAAGGACGTTGCGATAATCGCGTCAGGCATTATGGTACATCAGGCTCTGCTTGCCGCCGATATACTAGCGCAAAAAGGGTACTCAGCAAAAGTAATAGATATGCATACGATTAAGCCTATTGACGAAGCGGCGGTATTATCGGCTGCTGAGTGCGGCGCAGTAGTTACCGCGGCGAATCACAATATTATCAACGGACTAGGCAGCGCAGTCGCCGAAGTATTATGCGCAAAGAATCCCGTACCGCTAGAAAGAGTCGGCGTTAATGACCGTTTCGGCGAAGTGGGTACGCAGGATTATCTGATGGAAATACTTGGTTTAACCGCAAAAAATATAGTCGAGAAAGCAATAAGATGTATTGAGAGGAAGCAAAAATGAAAGTAGCAGTAATAAATGAAATATCCGCAAAGGAAAAGAATCCCGATATTATGAACGCGTTGAAAAAAGCCGGAGTAACGGCAGTTAACGCGGGAATGTGTTCGGGAGAGAACGCAATTGAACTGACATATATCCACACCGGATTAATGGCGGCGATATTACTTAATCTCGGAGCAGTTGATATGACAGTTGGCGGCTGCGGCACGGGAGAAGGATTTTTAATATCTTCAATGCAGTATCCTAACGTATTCTGCGGATTGATTAGCGAACCGCTTGACGCTTGGCTTTTCAGTCAGATTAACGCAGGTAATTGCATCTCGCTCGCCCTTAATAAGGGTTACGGCTGGGCAGGCAATCTTACGCTTGAATATATATTCGAGAAACTTTTTAAGGACGTTAGCGGAAGAGGTTTCCCCGTTGAGCGCAGCGTCAGTCAGGCAGAAAGCCGTGAAAGACTTAAGAACATATCACGCATAGCGCATCAAAGTATGGAAAATATCCTTTCGAATATTGAAAAGGCTTTAGTGGAAAGAATATTTACGCATCAGCCATTTGTAGAACTCGTAAAAGGAGAATGCAGGAATAAGGAGTTGCAGCAATACATTCTTGCGAATTTTGTTAAAGTATGAGCCAATCGTTAGAAAGAGGGCTTGACGCGCTGCTATTTCTCTCGACGAGAAAAAGCGTCGGAGTAACCGAGCTTGCAAAAGAATTGACTATCAACAAAAGCACGGCTTTCCGTATTCTTGAGACCTTGCAGAGATACAATATGGCGGAGAAGAATAAGGAAACCTCAAAATACAAGCTTGGACCCGCAATACTAAAACTATCGCAGCAGTTATACAAAAACCTTAATATTATTTCTGCGGCAAGACCCTTGATGACCGCATATTCGGCAGAAGTCGGAGAAGCGGTGCATTTGTGTATACTATCCAATGACAGCGCGGTGATTATCGAGCAGGTAATGACTGATTCGAGAATAACGGTGAACGCAAAGGTGGGCAAAAGAGAGCCTTTGCACGCCTCCTCGGTAGGCAAGTGTCTGTGGGCGTTCAGCGAGATGGAGATAAAAGAAAAGCTGCTAAGCAGCATAAATTATGAAAAATTCACCGAGCGTACAATTGTCGAGGCGGATGCAATGCGCAAGGAGCTTGACAAGATACGCGAGACGGGTTATGCGGTAGACGACTTAGAACTTAGCGAAGAGATAAGATGCGTGGCGGCGCCCGTATTTAACCATAACGGCGAGGCGCTTTACGCAATAGGAATATCAGGACCGGCATATAGACTAAAAGACCAAAGACTTGAGGCGGTTGCCTCCGGCTTAAAGGCCGTTGCAATAAAAATATCCGAACAGCTTGGATACAGTAACTAAGCGGAGGAGATTGTTTATGAATAATGGATTAAAATCAAAACTGGCATACGGCAGCGGAGATATATACGGAGGAGCGGCGTTCTTAATATTTAGCCTCCTTTATATGAATTTCCTTGTGCTGGTCGAGGGCATTGACGTTGTTGCGGCGTCAAGCATAATATTTATAGGCAAAATCTGGGACGCGGTAACCGATCCTTTTGTCGGTAGCCTTTCGGATAATACCCGTTCGCGCTACGGCAGGAGAAGGATATATTTCCTTATAGGTCTTGCCCCCGTGTTTTTGTCTTTTGTAATGTTATTTTATTCTTTCGGTATCAGCGGGGAAACCGCAAAGATTATATACCATATGTTCGCGTATATGTTCTTCGGTACGGCGTTCACTATCGTAATGGTACCGTATAACGCAATTTTATCCGATATAACCGCCAACTATAACGAACGCACAGGCTTTACAACCGTACGAATGATTGTATCAGCAGGCGCAGCGTTAGTTGCTGCAGTCGTGCCGAGTATAATAATAAAAACCGTCGGCGGCGAGACCAACGGACCCGCGCAAAAGAACGGCTATCTCATAATGGCGGTAGTATTCGGGTTAATATTCGCGGCGTGCTGGCTTATAACCTTCCTAGGGACTAAGGAAAGAAAGGACTTCCCTCCGACTGAAAAATTCAGTTTCAAAAAATGGATAAGTGTGTTGAAAAACAAAAGTTTCAGGATATATCTCGGCGCTTTCCTTTCCTTCCAAATCGCGATTGATTTAATATTGGCTCTCTTTATTTTCTATATTGATATTGTCATATTAAAATACAAAAGTTATGAGCTCATAATTGGTACACTGCTGGTCTGTTCGCTATTATTTATGGCGCTGCAGGGACAACTCGCCAAGAAAAAGGGCAAGAATTTTCCGCTCATTATCGGTATGCCGATATGGATATTAGCCGCCTTTGTGTTTATCTTTATCACAACGGAGACACCGGTATTTGTGTTGCTGATACTTGCGGCGTTAATCGCTATTGGCTCGTCAGCTGGCAATCTGTCAACCTGGTCAATGATTACCGATATATTCGACGTTGACGAACTGATGACCGGTCAAAGGAGAGAGGGCGTATATAGCGGCTTTACAACGTTTGTCAGGAAAATGGCGTCTGGTATAGCGATACTATTATTGGGAGTCGGACTAAAAGCGATGGGCTTCAATCAGGTTGAATACAACATATTGAAAAATAGCATGGATAACTTTGACCCTGCAGTGTATGCTTCCTCGAATATCGTGCAAGGTATAAGACTTATGTTCGTAATAATTCCTATTGTATTACTCATAGTTACATTCGTCTTCGCGATAAAATACAAAGTCAATAACAAACGCTTTGATACTATTATTAAGGGTATTGAGTTGTTGAAATCGGGTGAGAAGCTCGAAGGGCTGACGGATGAAGAAAAAGCCGACTTGGTAATTTGTACGGGCAAACCTATTGACAAATTATGGGGTAAGGAATAATATTAACAATAATTACAACCAACGATATTACAACCAACGATAATTACAATTAACAAAATTACATCAAAATATAAACTTTGGAGGATATAATGAAAACGCTAAAATATTTTTTTGAGAATCAATCTTGCGAGTCAAAGACCGATAAATTCTACGAGGTATACAATCCGAGTACAGGAGAGCATGTCGCTAATATGCCGCGTCTTACTCTTGACGAAGTAAAAACGGTAATTAAGTCGTCAAAACAATCTTATTCCAGCTGGTCGGATGCGCCTATTACCAAAAGAGTGCAAATTTTATATAAGGTCAAGCAACTGCTTGAAGAGAATCTTGACGAGCTCACGCATCTTGTAGCGTTCGAGCACGGCAAGTCATGGTCAGAAGCAAAGGGCGATGTATTGAAGGCTATTGAGGGTACAGAGCACGCAATCTCCGCTCCCGCATTGATGATGGGCGAATCCTTGATGAATATCTCAAAAGGTTATGATACAGTTACATATCGCGAGCCGCTTGGCGTATTCGTAGGTATTTGCCCGTTCAATTTCCCCGCAATGATACCGATGGGGTGGATGGTGCCGATGTGCTTGGTTACCGGTAACACAATGATAGTCAAGGCGTCAGGCGCAACCCCGATGAGCGCGTTAAGAATAGCCGAACTTTATAAGCAGGCAGGACTCCCTTCAGGCGTGCTCAGCGTTATTTCTTGCGACAGAGAGGTAACCAACGAATTGCTGGTTAACGACGATATCGCAGGTATTAGCTTCGTCGGCTCGACAGCAGTAGGCAGTTACATATACAAGACCGCGGCGGCGGCAGGCAAAAGAGTGCAGGCGCTATGCGAAGCGAAAAACCACGCGCTTGTATTGGAAGACGCGGCGCTTGAGCGCTCGGCGGCAGGTATTATTAACGCGGCGTTCGGCTGCGCAGGCGAAAGATGTATGGCATTGCCTGTAATTGTTGCGCAAGAATCCATTGCGGATAAACTCGTCGCTCTGCTCAAAGGGCAGGCGGAAAAGCTTGTTATCGGCGCAGCTTATGACAAAAATTCACAGCTTGGACCGGTATATAGCGCAAGCCACAAAAAATCAGTGGAGAATTGGATACAGAAAGGTATAGATGAAGGCGCAAAAGTGGTATTAGACGGCAGAGGATATATTAATCCAGAGAACCCCAACGGCTTTTATCTTGCGCCCACAATATTTGATTATGTTACCCCCGAGATGACAATTGGCACAGAAGAGGTATTCGGACCGGTGCTGTGCGTTAAGAGGGTTAAGGACTTTGAGGAAGGAATTAAGCTTATGAATGCAAGCCCGTTCGCTAACGGCTCGGTAATATATACCCAGAACGGATACTATTCGAGAGAGTTCGTCAAAAGAACTGACGGCGGTATGGTCGGTATCAATGTAGGTATACCCGTGCCGGTAGGTTTCTTCTCCTTTACCGGTCACAAAAAGTCTTTCTTCGGCGACTTGCATATTCTTGGTAAAGACGGTATGCGTTTCTTCACGGAGACAAAGACGGTGACTTCACATTGGTTCGACGAGGAAGAGAAAAAGCAGACCAAAGTAACCACTTGGGACGGCACAATCAACGAAAAGTAATACTTCCAAAGATAATTAATATCAATAGCGATTAACGAATTATTTAATTAAATAAGTAAATTATCAGAAAGATAATTAGAAGGATGTTAAAATGTAAATCCTTAATTATATAAAAAATGCTTTTGCAACCGCAAAAGCATTTTTTTAATTGCTAATATATCAAGCAATAACAAATCTATTGCGCAAATACACAAACAATCTTGAAAGCAGAGTGAAAAAGCCAAGTAAAAGCACAAAGGCGACGCCGACAAGAAAATACCCGTTGAGAAAATTCCATATTTGCCCTAATAATATAGGACTTAAAAAGGGATAGGGATAAAAGGAAGTAAGCGCGCCGCGTATCATTGAAAATACAAAATATAAGAGCGGAAAGGTCAGCCAAAGCAATGCGCCTTTATGTGTAATTCTTTTATCGGATATTGGTAAAAACCATATTGCCGTAAAGAATAGCGGCATAATAAGGTGATTGATATAATTAATAACTCCAAATAGTGCGGTGGCTTCAAAATCTAAGTCCATTATAAAAGTCAGTATGCCGAAATATACGACGCCCGTAACGAAGATATATAAGGTGAACGCGCCCTGCAATAGAGGATCTGCAATAAAACTTAGTATTTTTGCATTGAATAATTTGTAGACGGCGAATATAACCAGCCACAGCCCGACAAATATATTAGAAAGTATAGTAAAGTAAGCTAATATATTTACTCCCCCCAAAGCCTCTCCGAATTCGAACGAAGACGGAAACAGCAGATTGGAGAAAAAAATCTGTATGACTACAGAAGCAAGCGCAACAAGCCCGAAAGCTAGACATATTGCGGCAAAGAGCTTTGATTCGGCAATTTTTTTCATATAGTTCTCCGTAAATTCTCGGATAAAGATATCTTATAATTAATTATCGCCGCCGTATATCTTATAGATCATGTTGTTGACAAAGCTGGCGGGGAGAACTTTTGCAAGTAAGGCGATAAGCTTGTATTTTGAGCCCACGACGACATTGAGGTCGGGACGCTTTTTTGTTGCCTGCTTTAGCACCTCTTTTGCTATACAGCTTGCCGGCATTCCGTTCTGCTCGTCTTTTTCCATAACCGCTACCGACTTCTTCATTCTTTCCTGATATGCAGGCAATTCATAGTCGTTCTTCTTACGGTTGGCGGTAAAGTCCGTTTTAATATCGCCGGGCATTATAGTCGTTACGTTGATATTAAAAGGTCTGACCTCTAACTGAAGCGCGTTAAACATTGAAGTAACGGCAGCTTTAGTCGCCGAATAAAAGCCTTGGAAGGGCAGATAAAATATGGAAGCCAGCGAACCAATCGTGATAATCCGTCCTGACATCTGCGCTCTCATATGCGGCAATACGCATTTTGTAAGCTCGAATGTGCCGAAAAAATTGACGTCGAATATGTATGAAGCGCTATCAGACGCGGTGTTTTCTATCGAACCCGATATTCCCATACCCGCGTTATTTACGAGTAAATCAATTTTGCCGTGGCGGTCGATTACCTCTTTGACGGCGGCTTTTATGCTTTCGGTATTAGTCAAATCAGTGGCGATAAAGTTGATGCCTGCGATTTCGGCTTTTTTTCTGTTAAAGCCGTATACCGTGTAGCCGTTATCTTTCAACAAAAGCGCGGTGTCTTTGCCTATTCCCGAGGATGCGCCCGATACTATTGCGATTTTTTCCATAATAACTCCTTTATGCGATTGTTTTATAATATGCGTATCAGCATATCAAGGCTGAAGCCCAGTAACAGATGTATAACGAAGGTCGGATAGATTGATTTTGATTTATATGCGATGAACCCAAGAAGAATACCTCCGAATATTGCGGAAAACGTCTCCGCGAACGGCTTGCCGAAGCCTGCGATGCTCGAGTGTATCAGCGAGGAAATCATAGTAGTAATCGCTATTGCGAGAGCAAAGCCGTATTTATTGCCTATGATGTTAAGACTCATTCCTCTGAATAGATATTCCCAGCCGAAGTAATAAGCCATATAGGATACGTAATACAGGATGAAGAACCCTGCGCCGCTGAATATCTTTGCTCCGCCTAGCGGATACATTGCCGCCATCTCCGGATCAATCGCTGCCGACAATGACATTATTGGGACAATGAGCAAGGCGATCAGCATAATAGCTATGGACATTTTCTTTTCTTTGAAGACAAGCCCTACATCTTCAGCTTTTTGTTTTAGCAACAGCTTAACAACGGGTATTGAAAGCACGAAGAAGAACAAGAAAGCCATAAAATTATGGTATATATATTTGTAATATTGCAGATCGACAGCATTAGCAAACTGCGCGCCGAAGGTCTTAACAAAAAAGTCCTGAATTCCAAAATAGAAATACAGTCCTATTGCGACTGTCATATAAAGTATCGTAATTATAGCCTTTTTGTCGGCGCCCTCAATAAGTTTTCTCCATTCAAGTTTAATTTTTTCTTTCATAATTACCTCTTAACCTTCAAATCTTTCGGCATTGTGTTGAACCAGATTGCCGTGCGCTTGGTGCCCTCTTCAAGGCTCACCTCAGGATTATAGCCAAAATTAACTCTGGCTTTGTCTATAGAAAAATGGTAGTCCACGCAATTTTGAAGTACCGAAAACATAGTTATCATAGGCATTGTTTTGATACGGAAAAGTTTATAAAAGCCTTCAACCGTTCTGCCCGTTAGCTTTGATAAAAAAGCGGGTACGCTGGGTAGCTTTGCCTTTACTCCGAGCGCGTTCGCAGAATGGGTAAGATATTCGCTAAGGGTTTCGCCGAAGCCGTCAGTAAGATTGTAATCCTCGTTGTAGGCTTTTGGAGTAATGCTGGCTTGGTAAATGCCTTTAACGAGATTTTTCACATATACAAAACAGCTTTTGTATCTGCCCTTATCGATAACGGGCATTTTACCTTTGCTGAGTAGTCTATAAATATCGTAGGAGGAGGTCATATCATACTCGCCGTATATATTGCCCGGTCTGATAACCACATAGTTTTGTTTAATCTCCTTGCAATAGCTCATAACCATCGTTTCTGCGGCGAGCTTGGAGAGCGAATACGGATTATCCATAGGGCGTTTCTCTGCTTCTTCCATAAGGTCGACATAACCGTAATAACCGTATACCGCAACAGAACTTAGATAGACGATACTTTTGCTCTCAACACTCTTTGCATAATCGATTACCCTCTTGGTACCGTCCAAGTTAATAC
>SACC01000396.1 GCA_009928745.1 Clostridia bacterium | reverse complement strand
GCGGGGGTTGCGCGATATATACATGACCCTTCTCTATCATCGGTCTCATATAACGGAAGAAGAAGGTTAGCATAAGAATACGGATATGGCTACCGTCTACGTCGGCATCTGTCATACATATTATCTTGTCATATCTCAATTTTCTTTCGTCAAAATCCTCTCCGATACCGCAACCAAACGCAATAATCATCGATTTTATTTCTTCATTCTCCAGCGCCTTATTTAAGCGCGCCTTTTCCACATTGAGTATTTTACCGCGGAGGGGAAGAATGGCTTGAAAGCGACGGTCTCTTCCAGTCTTTGCCGTACCGCCTGCCGAATCGCCCTCAACCAGATATATTTCGCACTTTGAGGGATCGCGCTCCGAACAGTCAGCGAGTTTGCCTGGCAGTGTAGTGCTCTCTAACGGACTTTTGCGCCTTGCTTCCTCTCTTGCCTTCCTTGCCGCCTCTCTTGCCTTTTGCGCAATTAAAGAGCGCATTATAAGTTCTTTGCTTTCTTTAGGGTGTTCTTCCAGGTAAGTGCCGAAAGTATCCGACAGCACTCTTGACATTATACCTCTCATTTCGCTGTTGCCTAACTTGGTTTTTGTCTGACCCTCGAATTGAGGATTGGTAATTTTGACCGAGATAACGGCGACAAGTCCTTCTCTCACGTCGTCGCCTGTCAGTTTGTCAGTTTCCTTAAGCAGATTATATTTTCTGCCGTAATCGTTGATTATTCTAGTAAGCGCGGTCTTGAATCCGTCAAGATGCGTGCCTCCTTCTTCTGTATTAATATTGTTAGCGTACGCGTATATCACCTCGTTATAGGTGTCATTATACTGCATGGCTATTTCTATCTCGCCTTTTTCAATGTTTTCTTGGAAATACAAAGTCTCCCCGAACACGGTATTATGCATTGCGTTGAGCTTCTCCACATAATGAATAATGCCGCCTTCGTACATAAATTCTTCTCTTGTCGGCTCTTCTTCTCTATAATCGGTTATGTTGAGCATTAATCCCTTATTAAGGAATGCCAGCTCCCTAAGTCTGTGTCTGATTGTTGCGAATTTGAATTCCAATGTCTCGAATATCTGACAATCAGGGTAAAAGGTAACCTTTGTACCCGTCTCATCGCTTACGCCGACTTCCTGCAGTCTTTCCTGCGCAATACCTCTTCTGTAATTCTGTCTGAACAACTTTCCGTTCTGTTTGACCTCCACAACAAGCCATTCAGAAAGCGCGTTGACAACAGATAATCCAACGCCGTGAAGTCCGCCAGATATCGTATAACCCGAGCTGCCGAATTTGCCGCCTGCATGAAGCTTCGTAAGCACAAGCTCGACCGCTGACAGCCCTTCTTTCTCTTTTATACCTGTAGGAATGCCTCTTCCGTTGTCCTCAACGGTAACCGAACCGTCTTTATTAATGCTTACCTCGATAACCGTGCAATAGCCGGCTAGAGCCTCGTCAATCGAGTTATCTACTATCTCCACTACAAGATGATGCAGTCCTCTTTCGTCAGTTGAGCCGATATACATGCCCGGTCTTACCCTTACCGGCTCTAGCCCCTCCAAAACCTGAATCTGTTCTTGTGTATATGCCTTATCTACCTTACCGTTCATAATGCCTCCGCTTATCGCCGCCACTCGGCGGACTGCCTAAAAATGAATACGCCTATATACGTGCGCACACGCACGCGCGCATAGTTATATATAGTATTATATAATAATATATTATATA
>SACC01000395.1 GCA_009928745.1 Clostridia bacterium | reverse complement strand
GTGTAAAATTGTTTTGTTTTAAGGTTTTTATTAAACGGTTATCGGAAGATATGCCCGGTGAAAGTATGCCGAAGTCAAAGCGCGGCATCTGCCTTATTACCTCTGAAAAACTTATCTGCTTAAGTTCGCACGGCGAATAATCAAAATCGTCATATACATATGCCGCGCCGCCGTTATCATTCACAAATATTCCCGCGCTAATTCCGCTGGAGCCTTTGCCGAATATTAATACATTTTTACCAGTTAAATCCATAAACACCTGCCACAACGCTTATTATCGCCACAATTCCCGCAAGTATGGTAACTACATTGTATATTGCCACAATCTTGGTTTCTTTCAGTCCTTTCAATTCTAAGTGATGATGAAAGGGAGCCATCAAGAACACTCTTTTACCTTTACTTGCCTTAAAATAAACGACTTGTATAATAACTGTTATGCAGGAGATTATATACATTATGCCTACGAATAATATTAACATTGGATTTTGCGTAAATAATGCCACGCAAGCGCTTGCGCCGCCTAATCCCATTGAGCCGGTGTCACCCATAAATATCCTCGCAGGATTACTGTTAGCAAGCAGGAATACTAATAATCCGCCCACTAGCGCGCCGCAAAACATCATCATGGACTTAAGCTCGCCGGCGTATACGGTCTGCCCCATATATACCGCATCCGAATAGCTGATAAAAATCACAGCGGCAAAAGTAATAAAGTAAATGAGATTGCAGGAAGCCGCCAACCCGTCCAGTCCGTCTGTCAAATTGACACCGTTACTTATTGCAAGAAAAACAAAAATGCAGAAAGGTATATAGAACCACCCGAGGTTTGCTTGCGTTGCGATAAAGGGAATATTAATCGAGCTGCCGATATACGGGTTGCGGTAGCAGAATATTGTCACCACCACTGCAATACCCAGCTGACCGATTATCTTTTGATATGGCTTTAGTCCGTCGTTATGCGAAAACTTAACTTTGATAAAATCATCGAGAAACCCGAGTATAGAATACGCAAGCATAGTTGCCGCCGCCACCTTGCCTATCGTTACTCCGTTGCCGCCGAATATCATCGCAACTGCAAATGCAGGCAGAACAAAAATAATACCTCCCATTGTAGGAGTGCCGGCTTTTTGCTTGTGCTGATTGACATATTTTAAAATGGGTTGTCCCATCTTGATTTTTTTTGCCTCGCGAAAAACCAGCGGCATAAGAAGCGCAGCCAGCGCAAAGGTTATAAGAATCGCGACAAGCATCTTCAACAATGCTGTCATTTGTATTCCTCCATAAGCTCGCTTATTGTCTGACGGTCACTGTATGTCAGCTTTTTACCGTTGATTTCTACCCACGCATCGCCGTTGTCTGCTTTAGCGATTTTGTATGGCACCATACCGATGTCTTTTTGCACGACTTTATCATCGAAACGACGACCAATCAGACGCTTAATCGCGAACAAGGTGTTGTTTGGATTGGTTACCGCTTGACGCTTAGCAGACTGACCTACTAAAGTTTCATCATCTTTATAAGCGACGATAGATGGTGTAGTACGAGTACCCTCAGCATTTTCAATAATTTTGACGCTATCGCCTTCCATTACTGCAACACATGAGTTGGTAGTTCCTAAATCAATACCGATGACTTTACCCATAATTAAATACTCCAAATTTTGTTAAATTTCTATTGGTGTAGCTCAAAACTTATACCAGCCTTGATCGTTTGCGATAGGCAAAAAA
>SACC01000394.1 GCA_009928745.1 Clostridia bacterium | reverse complement strand
CATCAGTATCTTGTCAACACCGCATACAATTCCTGTAAGCTTTTCGGATATTATATCCTCTTCAATATATGCCGCCCGTCCATTTGTCCAGCTTAGTACGCCCTCCTCACTGGCAAGAACAATATCTTTATTATCAAAATATAAGTAGTTTTTTGAAGAATCGGTAAGTGAAGCCACAGTGATATTTTCCGCGCTCATGTGCTTATACGCAACATTTCCTAATTTATAATTTTCAGCGGTCTGCTCAAATAGCCTAAGTCGAATATTACCGTATGATATAACGCTCGTCTCCTCTTCGCTAACTATTTTCATACCGTTGCCAATTGCTTCCTTAGCTATTACGGTTATCTCCGCCAATCCCTTAATACCTGCGACGGGAGGATGCGAGGGGGCTTTTATATTAAGTTTTCCATCTTCTTCAACAATATAAATCAGGTTGGCGCTAAGATAATCAACTCGCGCGCTTACCGTATCGGCAGCGGTCATTAAAAGCCAGCTGTCAGATGAAAATACCGTTACTTTTTCCAACACCTTACTTAACCGATACCCCTCATAATTTAGGGTCTCGTTATCCTTAACATATGAAAAACTTTCTTTTTCTATTGTATTCAAAGCGACATTAGCTGCATAATCTTCTATATCACCGGATATCAGCAATGTAAGAGATGATGTCTCTTGTTCAGTTTGACATGCGGAAAAAATGAATACGGCAATTATTGCCGTCAAAATAACTACGATAACTTTAATTGTATTCTTTTTCATCATTGCTGCTCCTTTTCTTCATTATCGTGTTGCTGCTTTGCTTCTTTATCATTGCGTTGCTGTTTTATTTGTGAATTCTTTGTGATAAAAAGGTCTTTCACTTTCACGAATGTAAAATAACCTATAATACCGCCCAATGCGCCTGATAGCGCCGCAGCTGCAAGGGTAAACATAAGAGGCAATAACGAAATACGGAAGAATACCAGATTACTTCCAAATGTGCCGATAATATTAGCAATAATAACAGAATAAATGAAATGCAGAATATTATACTCCTTCGAGCCTTTAATCAGCATTATCAATTCTACTGCAAGCGCCGGCGCAAGATAGGTAAGAAATGTCCATATACCGTGACCGCCCGGTAGACCGGTTATTAATAATACTATCGACTGAACCAAAGAGATAAGCAAGGCGGCGCCCCGCTTATTGATAAGCGCAATAACGAGAGGGAGCCAGAGCATATACAATCCTCCGGCTAACGCCCCTCCCGGTATGCCTAACGGTCCGGTTATCAAGCGCACAAGCTCGCCCGCTATTGCTTTGAAAGCAACTGTAATTGCGGTTAGCATAGCAATTAATACCAGATCAAATACCGTGTACTTTTGCAGAAAATTATTCTTTTCCAAGTCTCTCCCTTAGCGGTTAACAGTTACAGTCGTTACAATCTTTATAGATTTTACAGTTGTATCCGTTGTTGTGTCAAACATTCTTACAGGTCCGTCTGTTGCGTCAAGGAATTCATATACGTCATCAGTAGCAACAAACAGCGCAAAATACGCATTCTCAAAGTTAGCTTCGGGTAATGCTGGCTTGTCATTGCCGTAACCGTCGTTCGCAACTACCAAAAGACTTTCTATTCCATTTACTTCAAGCCCCGTGATAGCTGCAAGCATATCCGATACCTTGAATCCCTTGTAATTAGTTGTTACATCGTTCTTAACAATGGAAAACTCCGATAACGCTACGCC
>SACC01000393.1 GCA_009928745.1 Clostridia bacterium | reverse complement strand
CAAGAAGCGGCAAAAAAAGGTGTTCCATGGATGAAAGTAAATCCTAACTATACTTCAATCAACGTTGAAGCTAATATTGAAAATAACGATTCGATATTTGCATTTTATAAAAAACTGATAAAATTCAGACTTAACAATCAGATTATTATTGAGGGAAACTATAAAGAATATTATCCAAAGCACAAAGACTTATTCGTTTATGAGCGCAGTCTTAACAACGAAAGTCTTCTGATTATTTGCAATTTTAAGAATAAAGATGTTCCTTTCAATATACCCGACAGTCTAGTCGGGAAAAAGCATGTACTCGAATTGTTCAACTACGACAATATCTCGCCTACAATTCCTAATAAACTAAGACCCTACGAAGCACTGGTATATAAAATATTAGGTTAAGTATTAGGTTAAAATATTTGAATAAAATATTAGTTTATTTTCGGTAATAATTCAAATTAACAGATCATTTTGCTTTTATTTCCGATAATAATTATAACAATATACATGTTGTCATTCCGACTGAAGCGTAGCGGAACGGAGGAATCCCCTTATCTTTACATCCATTCTAAAGATAAATCCGTCCAGGACGGGTTATCCTCTTCAATCAATGCCACTTTCTTATCTCTTCGCCATTTCTTTAACTGTTTTTCTCTTTCTATTGCGGAATTTACATCATTACTAATTTCAAAATGCACCAGCTTATCAACATTGTATTTTTTTGTGAAGCCATCTATCATCTTATTCTTATGCTGATATATTCTTTTTGTAATATCGCTTGTAACTCCGATGTAAAGCACAGTATTGTTTTTATTTGTCAGTATATAAACACAATATTGATTTGTAGACATTGCTTTCTCCTGATATGATTAGATCCCTCCACTTCGGTCGGGATGACAGCTACTAAATCAGATTTATTGGATAATTTAGTTCTATATGAGATCCCTCCACTTCGGTCGGGATGACAAATGCTATGTTCGGATTGTCACGCTTAAGTCGGGATAGTAACGATTATCTGGTCAATAGCCCCGCGTCCAGTACATATTGACTACCTGTTACGTATTTTGCCTTGTCGCTTGCAAGGAACAATACCGAATCAGCCACATCCTCAGGTTCAATCCAAGGCACAGGCAGAAGATTACCCGCCGAACGCTCTGCAATTTCCTTAGGTGTAGTGCCTTCCATATAGGCAAGTCCGTCGTTCATAGGAGTATTTACTCCAGTCGGATGAATACTTATAACCCTAATACCAAAATCGGCATTTTCAAGCGCCCAAGATTTTGTCAAACCTACAAGCGCCCACTTTGAAGCGGCGTAATGCGATAGTCTTTTCATTCCGCGCAAGCCGCCAACTGATGAATTGTTGATAATAACACCGGATTTTTGCGTTCTCATTATTGGAAGTATATATTTGCCTGCAAGCCAAGAGCCTTTAAGATTAATATCCAGCATTGCATCCCACTCATTCTCTGTGAGCTCGTGAGATAAACCGTACGCGCATATTCCCGCATTGTTGAACAACACATCAATTCTGCCAAAACGCTCCATTCCGCCCCTTACCGCGCTTTCCAAGTCTGCTGCGCATCTTACATCGCCGACAAAAATATACGCTTGTGCCCCAAGCGACTCAATCTCGTTCTTTAAGCTAATTAGTTCGGATTCCTTGCTATTGTTATAGCACGGATACTCCAGCTTGCAGCCTAAATCAAAGGCAATAATATTCGCGCCTTCTTTAGCGAATGCAA
>SACC01000392.1 GCA_009928745.1 Clostridia bacterium | reverse complement strand
GATTAAACGAGGAGGTGATTTTATGTCGTTTTCTAACAATGTAAGACCGGAAAGAACGCCGGGACCCATCATGGGGAATCCCATTAACGGTTTGAACGAAAGGGTCTGCATTGAGGTTAAGAAAGTTTTTGACGCCTGTATTAAGCAAGAGACACTTGCGGGCGAAATTATATCATTAACTGCTACAATACCGCCCAGAGTATGTACGCCCTTTAAGTTTTTAAGCGCGAGAAGTGTAACAACAAAAGGTGAGATAGAGAATCTTGTAGTACAACCCATTGCGGATAAACCAGGCTGCGCGAGAGTAAGCTGTGATATCAAGATACCGTTACAGGTGTGCTTTACGGACGCTGCATGCATAACTGCGGTGGGCGAGTCATGCATTACAATACATAAAGATATTATACTGCACATTCCCGAAGCATCGGTGATTCCTTACGAGATTGAGGCGGTATGTAATGCGGTAAGTACTATCGGCACATATGTAGCCGATGCAACTTTTAGTGTAACGCTGTGCGTGGCTATAATTATCAAGGTCATCACAGATGTCGAGTTACTAGTTCCGTCATACGGGTATTGCTTTATACCGCCCTGTCAGGAATTCCAGGAAGAAGTATGTGAAGGATTTTTTGATTTACCACTGTTCCCATCAGACAAACCCATTTGCTAAAACACATACATATATGAGGTTTTGAGGTGCGGGGTATTCGTTTGCTCCGCATCTTTTTTATTTTTTGACGCTTTCCTTATCGGTTGATTTTTTTAGAATAATGATATAATATTATATATATAACAACATTGAGAGGATATATGGTTTTTGCGATTTCAGATTTACATTTAGCTGTACGGGGCGATAAGCCTATGGATATTTTCGGCGGCAACTGGGAAGGGTATATGGACAGCATCAAACAAAGCTGGCGCTCTCTCGTTACCGAAGATGATACCGTACTTATTGCGGGAGATATATCCTGGGCAATTAGCCTTGAAGATGCGCTTAACGATATTAATGAATTTGCCACTCTTCCGGGTAAGAAAGTAATAATTAGAGGTAATCACGATTATTGGTGGAAATCTTACGCCAAGCTCAAAAACGCGCTTCCGCATAATGTATTCGCCATTCAGAATAATTCGATTAGACTTGACAACCTATTGATTTGCGGTACAAGAGGATGGACGTTAGCAGGCGATAAGGATGTCGGCGACGATAAGAAAATATATGACAGAGAGCTTATCAGACTGGAGCTTGCGCTTGAAGATATGAAGAGCAAACGCAAAGAGGGTGATACGGTAATCGGGATGATACATTACCCTCCCTTTGGCGCTCACAAGGAAGAAAGCGGTTTTACGCGTTTATTTGCGCGCTACGGGGTGCAAAAGGTAGTGTATGGACATCTTCACGGCAGAGATGTTCTCGCATATCAGTATGTCAAATTAGACGGTGTGGAGTATTACCTTACCTCCTGCGACCTTGTAGGTAACAAACTTGTCAAGATAATATAAGTTAAGGTAATATATGTTAAGATAATAGTTAAAATAATATAAATTTTTTTAGATATTTTTTATTACTAAAATAATAACTAGTGCCATTATATTAAGATATATTCTTTTAAGTTAATCTCTTAAATGTCTTTTTATCAAATACTATCAATATTTTTCTATAAAATACTATCAAATATTTTTCTATCAAAACTATTCTAGCAACTATCAACACTTTAGCAAGTGTCATTCCGACTGAA
>SACC01000391.1 GCA_009928745.1 Clostridia bacterium | reverse complement strand
GATTATAAGAGATTGCAAGGCTGTGATTCACGACTTGTGCAAATTATTGTATATGCAGCAGAAAAAACACTGCAAACCTTTATTGTTAACGAGGGGAAAAGGACAATTGAAACTCAAACGGCTTATTATGCGCAGGGAAGACAAAGTTTAGGAGAGGTTAATCGGTTAAGAAAAATTGCCGGACTTGCTCCGATAAACGAAGCTACTAATAAGAAAATTGTAACAAAGACAATGAACTCAAAGCACATAAAAGGAATTGCAGCGGATTTATACCCGATAACAGCCGGAAGAGTTGACAGCAGCAAATCGGCACTAAGTAGAGTTGCAGATGCCATGAAAGCCGGTGCAAAATTCTATAATGTGCAAATTGACGGCGGATTTAATTGGGGGTGGGATTATTATCATTACGTACTTAAATTATAAACAAATGAACAAATACATAAAATATTTGTAAATTGATGGTATTGTTTAAAAGTTTCTTTCATTTGTTAATATCCTTTGTCAAAACTTCAAGCAGATCCTCAAAGCCTTTTTTGTAATGTTGCGATACTTCGGCAGCCATTATTCCGCGTGAGTAGGCTTCCGCCACTTCACGTACGTCGGGAATTTCCGTCAGCACCGGGATGGATTCCGCATCGCAGTATTTTTTGGTCTTGTCATCGCCGCAGTCAGCGCGAAACATTCGGTATCGGTCATACCGTTGATTACGACCGCCATCAAAAACGCGGCGGTCTGCGCGTCCGAAACACTGCCGTCAGTTACGCCGTTAACGAAAAACTCCACCTCGGAGGGTGAAAGTTCTTGCGCGTTCTTTTTCTTCTCTATAACGCTTACTATATTCACGGGGCTCTCCTTTGCGCTATCTCATATATATCGGAAGGCTTAACGTCCCTGCCGCTCTGATACATCAGGATTTTTGAATACACCTCAAGATCCGCAGTCACTATCGCATTGCGGCAATATTTCTCTCCGATATCCGCGCCGAGAGATTTAATCAGCCGGTCGCGCTCGCTACGCGTATAAACCGGACGCGTCATCACTGCAACGATAAGCGTATCGTTGTATTCTATAACCGCGGCGGCCTTAATAAGCTCGTTGGTCAAGCAGTAGCTTTCCACCGCATATTCGATATTGACCTCTGCAACATAAGCAATCATACGTTAAGTATCTTATGTTACCGAAAAATTATTCCAATATTTGTAAATTTGAGCGTTTTTACACTATCCTATTAATTTTTAATCTTTTGCGTCCTGCAAGTGGTTGTTAACACCGCTTGTCTTGTGCCGCCGTAAGGAAGAAAAACATCAAAGAGCGCGAAAAACGGCAATAATCACCAATACTGCAAGATTGTGCGGCACGCTTTAATCTACACGCACTATATTCGCGTCAAGCGGATCTGCCCAAAGCTTCTCAAAATTGTAAAAATCCCTCATCTCGCTGTGGAAAAGATGCACTATTACCGCGTCGTAGTCGAGCACTATCCATCTGCCGTCTCGTTCTCCGTCCTTACGGTCGGCAAAAAGGCCTTCCTTTTCCAGTTTGTCCTGAAGATCCTCGGCTGCCGCTTTGCACATCGTTACGTTTTTCGCCGTGCCCACCACAAAATAGTCGGTTATTACGGTTTTGTGCGATACATCCACCATAATGATATTGGATATGCCGCTTTGACCGAGCAGTGCGCAAACGTTCGTTGCAAATTCTTTTGATGTCATTTGTTTTACATTTAAATCTTCCATA
>SACC01000390.1 GCA_009928745.1 Clostridia bacterium | reverse complement strand
AGCTTTACCGGCTTTTGAAAGAAAATAGCCTGTATATGCAGCTCATTAACTAATATATTCAAAAAGCGCAAATCAAAGAAATAGAGATTATCATTATAGAGATATGACTGTTTCGGTTGAAGGGTTTTTATTTAAGTATTAATTACATTAAATTTAACTGAAAACACCTGATATGTAATGCGGTATTATATATTATAATCGTAATCGGAGAAAAAACATGACCATAACAAACAGACCATATAAATTACTGTCGGACTTCATTGACGTACATGAATTTTTAAGTAAAACCTATACGATTAAAGAGCTTAACAGCATGATGATACCGCAATTCTTTGAATATGCACATACACATCCCGCATTTAATCATAAGCTGACGCATAAAATGACTATATGGGAAAATGATAATCAGATTGTAGCTTTTTGCGGATATGAAACAGATGTCGGTGAAGCATACCTTGTTGCAGAAAAAAACTATTATAATTTACTGCCTGAAATGCTTTTACAAGCTGAAAAAGAATTGGCGATTGAATCAAGTGGCAAGCTGGAATTGTCCGTATGGATTATTGATTCACAACAAACTCATGCCAAACTGCTTGAAGATAACGGATATAAAAAAATACACGCCGAACCGGTGAAAATATTTAATTATGAGAATAATTTTATAAATATCACATTACCGGAAGGATTCAAATGTGTGACGCTTAATGAAGCAAAAGACATTCGCAAGCTGCATAGATGCTTGCATCTCGGCTTTAATCACGACGGTGAGCCCGATGACGATATAGAATGTCGAAAGTATATGCAGAGTGGAAAACACTATCGTTTCGACCTATCACGTATAATCATAGCACCAAACGGAGATTACGCATGTTATGCCGGTATGTGGCTTGACGAACTCAACCATTATGCTTATCTTGAACCGCTCTGTACTGTTCCGGAATATCGCCGTATGGGACTTGCGTCTTATGTATTGACCGAAGCTATGAAAGCGACAAAGCAGTTAGGAGCACTGTATTGCTTTGGCGGCATACCGGAATTTTATACAGCTATTGGTTTTAAAACTATATGTAACCGTGAATTATGGAAAAAGGTATGGCAGTGAATAATATATTAAAACGCCGGGCAAGCCCGGCGTTAATTTATGCGTTTATGAAATCCTCAAAAATTTTAAGCTGCGTTTTAACGGTATCCGAAGCGGGACCGCCGTATGACTTGCGTTTACCGACGCAGGTTTCAAGGCTTATCGCCTCATAAATATCGCTGTCAAACAAGGCGCTGTATTCTTTGTATCTATCAAGAGGAAGCGATTCCAGCGTTTCGCCCGTTTTAACGCATTCAGCGACCAGCTTACCGGTAATTTTATATGCGTCACGGAAGGGCAGCCCTTTTTTGGTGAGGTAATCTGCGCAGTCGGTGGCGTTGATGAACCCGGAAGACGCGGCTTTTCTCATTTTTTCTGCGTTGACGGTCATCGCTTCGCACATGGGTGCGAAAATGGTAAGACATGCTTTCACGGTGTCTGCGGAATCGAAAACAAATTCCTTGTCTTCCTGCAGATCCTTATTATACGCCAGCGGAAGCCCCTTCAGTACGGTCAGCATACCCATAAGATTGCCGTACACCCTGCCCGTTTTGCCGCGAGCAAGTTCCGCGACGTCGGGGTTTTTCTTTTGCGGCATAATGGAAGAGCCGGTCGAAAACCTGTCCGACATGGTTATGAATCCGAATTCGCTACCCGAC
>SACC01000040.1 GCA_009928745.1 Clostridia bacterium | reverse complement strand
ATATTATAGTGAACACGCCCCACAGCACATAACCTAACGATATGAATACCCTGCGGCGTCCTATTCTATCGCTAAGCGTGCCGAACAGGAATGTGGCAAGCGTTGTCGCAACAGCGCTGAACCCTACCATCCACGCGATAATATCCGGATTGGGCGCAATTTTGTCATATACAAAGGTGTTGAACCATTGGTTCTCAATATTCCAGCACAGCTGTCCGGCAAGTCCGGCAATCCAGATTATCATCCAGTTTTTACCGCTTATTTTATTAGCTTTATTCTTTATTCCAAAACTATTATCCATATTATTCTCCCTTAGCCTGATTTCGGCTTATAAAAGTCGAACACTTTAGTGATTTTCCTTTCCGCATAGCATTATTTTATGACAACACTATGTTTATTATAGCATTTACAATTTTAATATGCTATACTTGTTTAAATAAATTATTACCGAACAACAGAGGAAACTATGAAATCCTTAAGAGAATTATACAGAATAGGCAGAGGACCTTCGAGCTCGCATACAATGGCGCCCGAACACGCCGCAAAATTGTTCTTGGCGAATCATTTTAGCGCGGATAGCTTTAAGGTGGTTTTGTTCGGCTCGCTTGCAAGAACAGGCGTTGGTCACGGCACGGATTATGTATTGAGAAAGACGTTCGGTTTACCTTGTGAAGTTATATTTAATTGTGATGAAAACATTTTGCCCCACCCCAACACCTTTGATATGTTCGCCTATAAAGAGGGTGAAGAGATAGGCAACTGGCGCATATATAGTGTGGGCGGCGGCGCAATACATATCGAAGGTCAACGCGATATAGATTCACCCGATGTTTACACTCTCAATAAATTTAAGGCGATTAAGAAATATTGCGCGGCTGAAGATATCCGCATACCTGATTTTGTAGAACGCAATGAGGGCGGCGAAATCCTGACTTACCTTGAAGAAGTATGGCAACAGATGAAATCCACAATTAAAGAAGGCATTACCTCTACCGGTATAATCCCCGGCGGACTTAATATCTCACGCAAAGCCAAGTACCTTTACCGCCAAAAGCACATCGACGAAAGCCCCGAAACACGGGAGAACAGACTTGTATGCGCATACGCGTACGCCACAAGCGAACAGAACGCCGACGGCGGCATAGTAGTCACCGCCCCCACTTGCGGCGCGTGCGGCGTAGTACCTGCGGTATTCAAATATATGCAGGACAAACACCGCTTTTCCGATCAAGATATAGCAAGAGCGTTAGCGACGGCGGGTCTTATCGGCAACGTGGTAAAAACCAACGCTTCAATAAGCGGCGCAGAATGCGGATGTCAGGCGGAGATTGGCACAGCCTGTTCAATGGCGGCGGCTGGTCTTGCCGAGCTTTTTGGTATGGAGCTTAATCAGATAGAGTACGCTGCGGAAGTTGCTATGGAGCATCATCTGGGGCTTACCTGCGACCCCGTAAAAGGACTTGTGCAAATACCCTGCATCGAGCGTAACGCCGTTGCCGCAATGCGCGCAATCAACGCCTTAAGCCTTGCCAATTTCCTTACCAATACGCGCAAAATCTCCTTTGACATAATTGTCGAGACGATGTATGAGACGGGCAAAGATCTCTCCGCAATCTACCGCGAAACCAGCCAAGGCGGACTTGCAAAACTCTATATTGAAGAAGATTTGGACAATTAATCCTCGCAAACTTGTTTTACGGGAACCCCTACACTCCAATAAATTTCCTTTTTATGATAACAAGGAGTTTCGCATAAACTTTTTGAAGAAGCCGCGCATTACGCGCTTGGTTCGGGACCAATAACTTATATTACTTAGCCCGTCCACTCTACTCCAAAAAAACAGAGCAAATTACAAAATTTGCTCTGTTTTTATGGTTGAGGTGACGAGATTTGAACTCGTGGCCTCTTGGTCCCGAACCAAGCGCGCTACCAAACTGCGCTACACCTCAGCACTTAAAATATAATATCATAATTTTTTATATTACGGTAGCGTTTTTATAGCAATTTTATGTTAAAAATATTTTAAAGTTCTTTAATTATATAAATAAAACTTTGTTGATACAAATTATCTTACTAAATTTTTATATTATTTATTTGCGAATTGCAACATCCGCGGAAGTTGCTTCCTTCCAAATCAATATATCGTAGCCGTCCCAATAATGTATAATATTCGGCAATTAGCTTCGCATCTTACAGCAAAATAGCTAAAATTGTAAAACATTTTACGCTCGATGAAATTATTATAGTACTATAATATAAAATTAAGAATCTAACTTGCTATAATCAATCGCATAACCAATACTTTTCAATTCTTTTAATAAATTTAATTGCCAATTAGATTTATCAATATAAATTATACCTTGCAAATCTGATGGCAATTCTATCCCTTGTGCAGCTATTATTACGACGTGTTCTCTGCCGAGTTTACCCATAAAATATCCTGTTTCCAAAACAACATTTTGTCTTGCGCGCGCCTTTTCTTCTGTTTCTTCACTTGCCTTTCCAACATCATCAGCAGTAAAAAGAGAAATTGCTCCGCCAACATTACTATTTGCTTCAATTTTTTCAATGATTGTTTTGCCTTGATTTACCTTTTCTGACAAGATAATAGCTTCTATTCTTTGTCTTTCGATTATTCTTGCAACTAATTGTTTTAACGCCTCGTCGTGACCGTGTATAATAAAAATTTTGGAATAGTCAGATTTTTTGTTTTGTTCTTCAAAAGTAATTTGTTTTAATGCCTCGCCTTTAGTTGTGACATCTTCATTTAGTTCTTCAAGGTATACTTTGAAAGTCGCTTTTGCTTCTTCCAACCCAGTTTTGCACAATATTATATATTGCTCTTCAGTACTGTAATAATCATATGGAGAGAATCTTATGCTATAAAATTGGCTAAGTTCATCGCTCTCTTTTCCATATTTTTTTTCAAGAAAACGTCTAAATCTAGTTTTCCATGTAATGAAATCTGGAGATTCATTCGTAACATGTTTATTAATTAGAATGTCTATTTCATCAATAATTCTTTTTAGCGCTTCATAATCTGTCATTCTTATTTCTCCCTTGTTATTATAACTCTTCTGCAAAGTGCAAATATATGTCATGTTATCTCTATTCTTGTATCAAAGTTCTCTTAGCAATTTTTTACTTACTTTTTAAATTATCTCATATATCTAAATGTTTTTAGCAAATAAATAAAATTTAATTTATACTATTTTTATCATACATATGCTTATTTGTCAATAACTCCTATTGTATAGGAGGTTAATAAATGAAATTTCTGTTGCAGAAGAATTCAATTACATTCACCATTGACGAAACTACTCTTTTATGCGATAATAATTTTATCAATTATTTCAATATATTATTCATTGGTTAATAACGGAGTAACATTATGAAGTTCGGAATGTGCACGGCTGATTTGAGCAAAGAAAATCTTAACTATCTAAAAAGTATAGGCTATGATTATGTAGAGGCAAATTTTAAGAAGTTCGCCGCGCTAACGGAGGAAGAATTCGCCGTATTGCTTGCCGGTGTCAAAGCAGCCGCCTTGCCGGTGCTTACCGCTAATTCGATGCTACCCTCCATATATAAGATAGCCGCAGACGGGTTTGACTTTGCTTCCGTCCGTGATTATCTTCAAAAGGGCTTTGCGCGGGCATATCAGCTAGGCGTACAAAAAGTAGTATTCGGCAGCGGCGGCGCGAGAAGTACTCCCGATGGCGTTGACAAAAATGAAGGCTATTTACGCATTGTCAATTTTCTTAAAGAAGCTGCAAAAATTGCAAATCAATACGATATTATAATCGTTATCGAGCCGCTAAGTCCGTTCGAATGTAACCTGATTAATACGGTAGCGCAAAGCGCAAGACTTGCCGCTGACACTAGCGAAGATAATATCAAAGCGCACGCAGACCTTTTCCATATAAGACACTCGAAAGATAATGTGGATAACATTAATGCTTTGAAGGGAATACTTGCGCACGCTCATATCTCCAATCCGATGACCCGAATGTTCCCAAAACGCTTATGCGAGACGGATTATGACACTTATATGCAAGCCTTAGCCGATATCAGCTGCGATACCTGTTCGGTCGAGGGTTGGGCGGTATTCTTCAACTCCGCCGCCAAAAAAGCAATTAACCTGCTAAAAGGCATAAGGATTATTAAAAAAAATAATTAGTATTTTATTAGCTATTTTAATTTTTTATAACTAAGCATTTAAATGCTTTAAAATAGATTGGCTATGCTTTGATTTAATTTTGATGAAATTAGGAGAATTAGATAGTTTTTTATATTTAATTGTTCAAAATTATTATAATAAATGTAGATTGATTTTTCATAATTCTTTATTAAAAATAGGACTAATTATTAATTGATTTTTTGATGATATAATCTGCGTAAAGTTTTACTATATCGATATCCGTATAGCGATATAGCATCCGCGCGCCGACGACATCTTCTATCTCGTTCAGCACAGTTTTTCCCTTATCGAACATAAAGTCTATGCCAACCATACCAAAATCAAATAAGGATATAATATTATTAACAAGCCCAAGTTCTTCTTTGTTAAGATGATATCGTGTCGCGCTGCCTCCCAAGCAGTAATTGCTTCTAAAATCGTTAGGATTATATCTTAGCATTGCGGCAATTATATCTTTGCCCACAACATATATCCTGACATCCTTTCCCGATTCGGATACTGGTTGTTGCAATATAAATGTTTGTTCTTTAATGCTTTGCAGCTTGCTTTTGAGCTCCTCTATATCTTTAATCCAATATACCTCTTCTCCGCCATGACCGAAAAGTGACTTCAGTACGGCGGGAAAAGAGTAGTTTTTTAGCTTGTATATATAATCAGACTTGTTCAGACATATTGTGTCGGGTATAGGTATTCCTGCGGCTTTGACAAGTTCGTAAGTTTTTTGCTTGTCGTTGCAATATTCTGCAATGTATGCGTTGTTGAATACTTGTACGCCTGCCTTTTCCAGTTCCTTGGTCACTTCCAAATTATAAGTGCGCACTATTGCGATAAGGGGCAGCTCAACGCGCTGACCGTCATAGCAAAAGCCGCTCTCGTAACTTAGTTTTTCCACAAAAATAAGCTCGACAGCAAAGCCAAGCCTATCAAAGTGTTCAAAATACAATTCATAATAACCGCCCGCCTTGGCGTAACGTTCAAGGTCGTATATCAGCCATACGCGTTTATTTGCTTTCATACCAGTTTTTGATATACTCCGCAATATGCTCCGCCGCATTAACGCCTGTACAATCCAGCAGATTCTTAAAGTGCGCATTAGAGTTAAGCTCGCAGAATATCGGCTCGTCAAGATCGCCGAACAATATATCCACACCACCAAAATCCAGTCCCGCCGCGCGGCAAGCGGTAAGCGCCATTTCTTTTTGTGCAGGGGTTGCGGTATAATTATACATCGCGCCGCCGTGCGTAACGTTAGCGATAAAATCCTTCTCGTTGACGCGCATAACGCTCGCTATTACCTTATCTCCGACAACCTGTATCCTTACATCACGCCCGTAGCTCGTTACAATATATTCCTGGAATAGTAACGGCTTGGTTTTGGTCTTGATAAGTATTTCTAAAAGTTCAGAATAATCTCTGGCAAGATAAACCTGCGCTCCGAAAGAACCGTAACGCTCCTTAACGACCATAGGATAACCTAATGTTTTCTCCACTTCTTTGAGAAAAGCGAGACTGCTGTAGGTGTCAAAAAAGGTCATCGGCGCAAGTATTGTTCGCGGCATCTTCACTATGGTATCAAGAGCAATCGCAGTCAGTCCCTTGTCGTCGCATATCTCTATTGCTTTTGAGTTATTAAACGTCTTTATTCCCTTGCTTTCAAGATACTGGCACAATCTTATATCCTTATCCCAGAATATAGCAAAATCAGGTTTTGTATCCCATGTTGCAGCGGTATCTGCCAAAATATCGGCATTGGTTTTTTTTACTAACTCAATGCCGTATTTTGAGAATGCCTGTTGCAGCATATTGTTTATGGTTACGTATTTCTCAGTATCAAGAAAGGCGTTAACAATAAGCAAGCCGTACATATTACTCCTTAATGACCTCTTTTATTTTGAAGCGATATAATCGTCAATGATTTCGTTAATCATATCTTTGGAAAATTTATTGTAATTTTGGGCTACATCATAATGATCTGCGTTTCTAAGTATATGTATTTTATTGATAGCAGCGCCCTCGGTCGAACCAAAGAATAATACTACGCTGTCCCCGAGTGTTGTAGTTTCTGTACCTGTGTATTTTATAGTATCGTCTTCTTGCGTCTCGAATTTTACAGTGCAGGATGTAGGATAATCAAGTCCAGCAATGTAATGAGTATTGACAAGACTCATTGAGTGCACCTTTCTGCCGTCGGACATCGTAACATATGAAGCGTTGACATAGTCAAGCCAGCTTGACATAGCAGGGCGAACTTCGCCGTTAGACATATACGCCCATTCACGCGAGAGATAGAACTCGTATAATTCATTAGGAGAATCAAAATATACATATTCGTCATCAACCATTATGAAGCTAGTCCTATTACTAGTGACACCATTCTCGTCAAAACTCATTGTGTACTGAGGAGATTGCAACATGTAATAGGAAGGCAGCAGTTGATATACGGTATACATGTTGAGCAAAGGCTTGAATTGCTTTTCAAACGCATTCTCTATTGTAGTTAATAAACCTGAAAAAGCGGGCGGTATTATAGTTGATACTCCATCTAGCATCTTATCAACATTCTCAAGAGTTGTAATAGCAGTCAACGAACCGGTAAGTGGCGAATCAAAGCACGCAACCAGAGACACTTTATCGCGGTTAGCTTGGCTGTTAGCAAGATAAATACTGGCGACGTGTCCGCCGTTGCTATGGACAAGCAAAATTACTTCTTCATAATTTTTGCCGTTGATAAATTGCTCTAGCTTAGCAGCTCCGAGTCTGTTATCTAATCGGAAATCATAGTTGAACACACTTACATCGTAATCTTCGCCGTATCTCTCCTCCATTGCCATATACATCTCGGTATATGAGTTGATAGCGCCGTAACGGAGTCTTTCGGGATTGTTAAAATTCATGTCTGCGGCTACTACCGAAGGCACTTTTGGCGTACCGTCTTCATATACGGCAAGTTTATTCAAAATGCTGTTTTCATTGCCTTCGTAATCATTGGCGGTAATATTAGCAAGAGCTGCAAGTACCGATTCATCAGTCAATAAAGGCACAACCGCACTAAAATTAATACCTGCGGGAGTAACTAAATTCGCGAACCAAAGGTCTGAACTATAAAAGGGATCCCAGATTGGCTCATTAGTAGCCGAATCGTACAATCCGCTAGCCATAAGACCGGGCAGAATTATTATAGCCTTACCGCCGCTTTTTTCGGGAACATCCTTATCACATCCGGCAAAGGCGAATAAAACCGCAACACAAAGTATCACGGGCAAAACTATTTTTGTTAATATCTTTTTAACCATAAATTACTTCTCCCTTAAGAAATTAAAATAATTATAACACATGTGTATAATCTTTTCAATAAATAAGCTCAAAAATACCGCATTACATTGACAAATATTTTGTGTTTATAAAAGCAACGACCTCACTCATAATAATATTTGTATTTTATAACGATTTTCCATATAAAAATGCAATCATTGCCTCAGATTATTATACTTCTCCCGCAAATAATTTGCTAATAAGCGACAATTTGTGTATAATTTGATTATTATGACGAAATTAAACTTTTTGATAAGCGATAATTATAATCCCCATCTCAATTTGGCAGTGGAAAGTTACCTGCTTGAAAACGCGGATTGCACCACCCTTTTCTTGTGGAAAAACGAACGCACCGTAGTAATAGGAGCTAATCAGAATCCATATACCGAATGTAATCTGGATCGGCTCTTAGGCGAGGACGGCACGCTTGCAAGGCGGCGCACGGGAGGCGGCGCGGTATATCACGACCTAGGCAATCTTAATTTTTCCTTTATTGCGGACAAAGCTGTTTATAACGTCAACAGACAGCTTTCTGTAATTCAAGAATCTCTTTTGCCTTATGGCATACTGGCAGAATTGTCAGGACGCAACGACCTTACCGCAGACGGCAGGAAATTTTCGGGCAACGCTTTTTATAAAACCGATAAAAACTGCTTGCATCACGGCACAATTTTGATTAAAACTGACGGAGAAAGGCTATCTAAGTATCTAACCGTTAATCCCAATAAGCTATTGAAAAAAGGAGTTACTTCGGTAATCAGCCGTATCGTTAATCTAAGCCAACTTAATTCGTCCGTTGATTCTACGAATATTATCCCCGAGCTTATCAAGAGTTTTGAGAAAATCTACGGCAATAGCGCAACTGCGCTGGACTACAACACTCTTGCCGGCGAAAGCCGCGCGCAAGAATTATACCGCAAATACAGCTCTCAAGAATATCTGTTGTCCGACTGGGCTAAGTTCGCTTCTACCGCTGTAATCAATAACGAACGCGGGCTTACGGAGCTTGCAATAAACCTTGAGAATAACATTATTAAAAGCGTAAAAATCTCTTCTGACACCTTATATCCGGAGCT
Organism: Clostridia bacterium; assembly: GCA_009928745.1. Lineage (GTDB taxonomy): Bacteria > Bacillota > Clostridia > Christensenellales > CAG-1252 > SACC01. Next base: position 575 of record SACC01000040.1, on the reverse strand, counting down.
TATATCCCATGCGGAAAAGCTACTTGTTAATTATAGACCAGGCGATAAGTTGCCGTTATTTTATACAGGATTATCACAGGACGAATTAGTAATACTCAACGATATATTCGACTTTATTAATCAAAAAGGAGCGCAAAATGTTTGATTTAGCAATAATCGGGGGCGGACCTGCCGGATATAACGGCGCAATTAAAGCCGCAGAATTAGGAATGACGGTTGCATTGATAGAAAAAGCGCATCTTGGCGGCACTTGCCTTAACCACGGCTGCATCCCTACCAAATGCTTATTAAAATCTGCAGAGCTGATTGAGGAGATACATTCCTCGGGTATTTTCGGGGTTAGCGCGGACAATATTTCCTTTTCTCAAGAGCGAATTTACGAACGTAAAGACGGCATTATTGAAAAACTGCGTAAAGCCATTGCGTTTCTTATGAAGAAAAACAATATTTCGGTTTTTGAGGGCGAGGCAAGCTTTATCGACAGCAATAATATCAGCGTTAATAATAATGGAGTTTTAACCGAAGTATCTGCGAAGAATATCATAATAGCGACAGGCTCTAGCCCCGCTAAACTA
>SACC01000389.1 GCA_009928745.1 Clostridia bacterium | reverse complement strand
ATCATGCCTTAATCGGTTGGTATAAGGATAACTCCTTTACCGATGAATGGGAATTTGAAAATGACAAGGGATATTCCGATATGACGTTATACGCGCAATGGGCACAAGCCGATACGAGCGCATGTAGTGTATTGGTAGCGACGGATTTTACCTTAAATGAGGAATTATATATAAAAGTACCGAATGCACAGGATAAGTTTTCTTTCCTTGACAAAATCACCGTCAGTCCTTATGCAAGCTGGAAATTAGTAAACGATCTTCAAGGTGGTGAAGAAGTATCGGCCGATTCGATAGATATAGCCGAGGGAGACAATGTAAAATATATACTTGTGACCGCCTATGATGGCTTAACTCATAAATATTATAAAGTAACTATTAGTCGCAGATGTATTTTCAATGTCTCTATAGTCCCGAATAACGGTGAAGAGACCATTGTTCTTCATATTGAAGAAGATTCTTCTATCACACCGCCTGAATTAATAAAATCAGGTTATACGATTAAAAAATGGCTTAACGGTGATGATGAATGGAACATAGCAGAGGATGATGTCAAAACCGATATGACGCTTTCTGTACAATGGAAAGCCAATACTTATATTGTATCGTTTGATTCTGACGAAGGGTCTGAAATTGAAGACGAGAGTATCGTATATGATTCCGAATTTAACTTTACGGTACCCGAAAAACTCGGTTACACATTTATAGCCTGGAATTACCTTGACGAAGAGAATGAGGTTATCTCGCTTACCGATGGCACAGGCGCGTGCGCAAATATATGGAATATTGATACTAATATTACGGCAAAAGCTAAGTGGACACCCACAATATATCAAATAACATATGACAATGTTGAGTTTGCCGAGAATGATAACCCTTCGACCTATACGGTAGAAACATATGTTATTTTTAATGATGCGAGTAAAGCGGGTTACGATTTTGTCAAATGGCAGGATATAGACGGCACGGCGATTACTGAAATAGCGCTTGGTTCAATCGGAGATATAACCATTTCTTCAGAATGGAGCGCTATTGAGTATACCGCTACGTTTAAAGTAGGCAATAATACGATAGACACCAAGACATTTACTTTGGATGATACGCTTATTTTGACTCCGACTATTCCCGAAAAGACAGGATATACTTCGGAATGGGAATCATATTTGATAATTACAGATGATATTGAAATAAATGCAATCTATACACCGATTCAATATAATATTAATTACTTTAATATTGTAGAAGTCCAACATAATAATCCTGTAAACTATACGATTGAAACTGCAACATTTGAGTTAAAGGTAGCGGAGAAGTCAGGTTATTCTTTTGTAGGGTGGTATGATCAATCATTAACAATTCAAACGGAAGAAATAATCCATGGTAGTTTTGGGAATATTTCTCTTTACGCTATATGGACAGCAAAGAATAATACTGTAGTGTTTAACGGAAACGGTTCGACAGGCGGAAGCATGTCCAACCAGACAATAGCCACGGATGCAACGGCGGCTCTTTCCGCCAATGCATTTGCTAAAACAGGCTACGCATTTGCAGGCTGGGCTACAACTTCTGCAGGTTCCGTAGTGTATGCAGACGAAGCGGATTACACTATGGGAACCGATTCCAGTTATACCCTTTACGCTATATGGACAGCAAATAATAATACTGTAGTATTTAACGGAAACGGTTCGACAAACGGAAGCATGTCCAACCAGACAATAGCCACGGATGCAACGGCGGCTCTTTC
>SACC01000388.1 GCA_009928745.1 Clostridia bacterium | reverse complement strand
TATATTTGATTGCTATATCCTTGCCCGGGGTAAGCCCAGATAGCCATATCATTTTACGTGCTAAATCATCTATCTTCACCGGACTGCCCATATCGAGGACGAAAACCTCACCGTTTCCGCCGAACGCTGCGGATAAAAGTACAAGCTGAGCGGCTTCGGGAATAGTCATAAAGTACCGAATAATATCGGGATGTGTTACCGTAACCGGGCCGCCTTCTATTATTTGCTGTTTGAAAAGAGGAATTACAGAACCGTTTGATCCGAGTACATTTCCAAAGCGAACCGCCGAATAATGCGTATTTGGATATATACTGCACATCGAATGGACAATCATTTCACAGATTCGCTTTGTGGCGCCCATTATATTGGTCGGATTGACTGCTTTATCGGTTGATATAAGGATAAACTTGCCGACACCTGCGTCGCCTGCCGCCATAGCGGTATTATATGTGCCGAAAACGTTATTCTTAACCGCTTCTGCGGGTGATGTTTCCATCAAAGGTACATGCTTGTGCGCGGCCGCGTGCAGAATAATATCAGGCTTATAATAGCCTACGGTCTTGTGTATCCAGTTTTTATTCCTGACTGTTCCGATAAGAACGATAAGCTCAAGCGATGAGCCGTATTTTCGTATCAGCTCCTGTTGAATGTTGTATGCGTTGTTTTCATATATATCAATTATTATTAAGCGCTTGGGTTTATGTTTGGCTATCTGACGGCAGAGTTCGGAACCTATCGAACCGCCGCCTCCCGTGACCATAATGGTTTTACCTTCAACAACAGAATAAATTTGTTCGTTTGTAAGCTTAACGGGATCGCGTCCGAGAAGCTCGTCCATTGTGATATCACGTATATCATGAACAAGACCGTTTTGATTTGTAATATCCGAAAGATGAGGTATTATTTTCACAGGACAGTTAGTTTTGCTGCATTTATCGACAATCTTTGCACGAGTGGCATTATCTGCCGAAGGTATGGCGATGATAATTTGCTCGATGTTGTTTTCCTTACAAATCGCTTCATACCCGGCGTCGTCACTGATAATGTTTATGTCCATAATACGTTTTCCCTGTTTTGCAGGGTCTTTATCGCATACCAAAACAGGTATAATACTGCTTGCGGGATTATTTCTTATTTCAGAAATAAGGATTCTGCAGGCTTCGCCGCCTCCGATAATCAATGTTCGTTTGCGTTCAATAAAATCATCCGCAAGCGCTTTGTGTTTGCTGTAGTGTATATAATCACGGTAAAATTGATAGACAACCCTTATTGTATAAACGGCAAAAGAAATACAAACCGTTGAAAAAACATAAAGATACAACGGTGCCGATGCTTCTATAAACAGCCTGCTTGCAAGGAAAAACAGTATCCCGGCTGAAACTGTCGCTGCAAGACAGCTCGCAAATTCTTTTGATCTTGCATATCTCCACAAACTTTTATATATACCGAACAAAGCAAGCATTATCGGGAAAATAATCAATAAAAGAGCAAGAGATTTTAAATAAAAAGCACCGTCTAAAATCTTATATTGGCGTGAAATAAAATAGCAAAAAGAAAATGAAAACGCTGTCATTAATATATCGGCCAAAAATAAATATACACTGCGCAAACGACACATGATTATACCTCTTTACATGAGTTTAATTACCCGAATTTATTTGGGATAATAAAACCGATTTTGCTGGCTTACAATCGAGATATACCCCAAGCAGGATTTCACAATATTATAATATATGTATAT
>SACC01000387.1 GCA_009928745.1 Clostridia bacterium | reverse complement strand
ATATAACACAAGTCGGCATTACGTTAGGTTATCTGCCTGACAAAATTCAAGAAACATTCGGAGACGGCAGCGCTTTTAATATGCAGATAAATTATTTTCTGGAGAGCGAGCCCTTGGGTACGGCGGGCGGCGTAAAGAATGCAGAAAATTTTCTTGATGAGGATTTTGTGGTAATCAGCGGCGATGCGTTTACCGATATTGATCTTGGCGCGCTTATTGACTTTCATTATTTGCACAATGGAGTCGTTACCATTGCCGCGACTGAAGTGGACAATCCAAGTAACTTCGGCGTAATGATAATGGACGATAGCGGACTTGTTACCGATTTTGTCGAAAAGCCTTCGCAACCAGTATCAAATCTTGTCAATATGGGCATATATGTAATGGACAAGACAATATTAAGAGATATTCCCAAAGGTTTTCAGGATTTTGCTAAGAATATCTTTCCTAATATGCTGGGCAGCATATACGCTATGAAGACGAAATGTTATTGGTCTGACATTGGCACACTTACCAGTTATTACGCCACCAATTACTTTGTAGCAAGCAATATCAAGCAATACGAAACTGTATAAATAACGCATAATATTTTGCATAAAGGTATGAATACAAATAGCCAGCATTTAATTAAAAATCTACTGTGTAGATTTTTATTTTTATAAATATCAAATTAAATGTTATAGTATTTCCTTGTTATTGTACTTAATATGTTGTATAATATTACCATTATTTTACCGGAGGAATTATGGCAAAAGCATTAAAGGTTGGATTTTTAGGGGGAGTCGGAGAAATCGGCAAGAATATGACCATTCTTGAGTACGGTGAAAGTCTGATTATAATTGATTCGGGATTGACGTTTCCGACAGAAGAGATGCCCGGCATTGATATTGTTATCCCCTCTATGCAATATGTCAGGGAGAACAAGGCAAGGATAAAAGGTATTTTTCTGACGCACGGTCACGAAGACCATATCGGCAGTATGCCTTTTTTGATGGAAGACATAGACGCGCCGATATATGCGAGCGAATTAACGCTCAAACTGGTTGAGCACAAGCTTAGAGAGCGTGGAATCAAGAATCCTAATTATTGTATTGTCAAGCCGGGAGACACTGTGGACGCAGGAGAGATGAAAGTGGAGTTTTTCCATATGTGTCATTCAATCGCCGGAGCATTCGCGCTTGCAATTTACACTCCCAAAGGCATTGTATTCCATTCGGGTGATTTTAAGATAGATTACACGCCGGTTGACGGCGGCTATATGAATTTTGGTAAGCTGGGTCAGCTAGGCGACAGGGGCGTACTGCTGATGTTAGGAGAAAGCACCAATGTCGAGCGCGAAGGACATACCGTTTCTGAGCGCGTGGTTGGGGAGACGATAGATAAGATTTTTGCAGCGAATGAAGGCAGGCGTATTATCTTAGCAACATTCGCGTCAAATGTGCACCGTCTGCAACAGGTCATCGAAATAGCATTGAAGTACGACAGATATATAGCGTTTAACGGGCGCAGCATGCTCAATGTTGCGGAAATCGGGAAGGCGTTAGGGATATTAAAAGTAAGTCCGGATCGTATTATTGATCTTGACCGCAAAAGTAAAAAAATACCCGAAGAGAGAATGGTTATACTATCTACCGGCTCGCAGGGAGAGCCTATGAGCGCGCTGACAAGAATGGCGACAGGCAAGTCGAACCGTATTAATGTAGGCAAGAACGATACCATAATTATTTCCGCTAGTCCTATAC
>SACC01000386.1 GCA_009928745.1 Clostridia bacterium | reverse complement strand
GTAGAGCCGCATGACGGCGAGCTTTTCGGGGTAAAGGCGGAAATTTCCGAATGCCTGTGGAACACTAGTTCAAAAATGCTTATGCTGACGCTTAAAGCGAAAGAGACAACCGCTCCGGCGGCTGGTAATAACCTCGTTTTCCTTATTGATGTTTCCGGCTCGATGCAATCTTCCGACAAGCTGGAACTGCTGAAAAAAGCGTTCTCGTATCTTGTCTCCAACCTTACGGCAAGTGACAGAGTTTCGATAGTGACTTACGCCGGGAGGGAAGCCGTAGTGCTTGAAAATTGTGTCGGCAGCCGGACAGAGGAGATAATGGTAGCCATCAATTCGTTGGAATCGGGCGGCTCTACCAACGGCGAAGCGGGATTGAAAAGGGCTTATGAGGTCGCTGAATCCTGCTATATCGCAAACGGCAACAATAGAATCATTTTAGCGTCCGACGGGGATTTGAATGTCGGAATATCCTCCGCAGAGGAATTGAAAGCATTTGTCACAGCAAAACGTGCAGGCGGCGTTTATCTTTCCGTGCTGGGTTTCGGTACCGGAAATTACCGCGACGGCAATATGGAAGCGATAGCCGACAACGGCAATGGCGTCTACTATTATATTGATAACGAAACCGAAGCCGAACGCATATTCGGTGCCGAACTGTGCGCAACTTTATATACAGTAGCAAACGACGTAAAACTCCAAATAACCTTTGACCCGAAAATTGTAAAATCTTATCGTCTCATAGGCTATGAAAATCGTATAATGCCGACAGAGGATTTTACCGACGACACTAAGGATGCGGGCGAAGTGGGAAGCGGGCATACCGTGACCGTCTGTTATGAATTGAAGCTTAACGAAACAGACATTCAAAGCGACGAATGGCTCAAGCTGGCGATCCGCTGGAAGGAGATCAATTCGACAGAAAGCATACTCAAGGAATACAATATAGGCAATTCCTCTTACAATATTGAACCGAGCAGGGATTTCTGTTTCGTTTCCGCAGTGATAGAAACAGCAATGCTTATCCATGACAGTAAATATTCCGGTAATTCATCGCTTGGCGGGATTAAGTCGTTGATTTCAAAACTGTCTTTACAAGATGACTTATATAAAACGGAATTTTATACCTTGATTGATAAGCTTAATTAAAATAAAATGAAAATACGAAATTTTTACAAAACTCATAAAAAAGCGGCTGTTACTGTGACGGTTATAGCTTGTGTTTTAATATGTTACTGTATTTTTACTCTGATCCCGAATAAATACAAAATAGTATATAATCATGCGTCATACGCGTTTGACATTTCAGATTATCGACAACTTGCGGTACGTTATAGGTATATTTTTGTAGGTCGTGTTGATAGCTTCGAAAAATATGAATATGAAGATGAACATGGAAATTACGACTTTATTTCTTCAAAATATTATGTAACACCTTTGATGAACATACAGGGGAACCTTGAGATAGGTCAAAAGCTTCTTTGGGAAAAAGAGGGCGGATTAACAAAAAGCGGGTTATATTATTCTATGTTATCCGGAGACATAATACCGGAAGAAGGCAAACTCTATGTCATCTGTACTCGGGCAATCGACGACGGCTCAGTTCTCTTTTCATCGGGTGCGAATTCCGCCATTGAACTTGAAAAAGGAATAAACAAGGATAACCTTTCGGATTCGGAAGTCGTTAATAGAATGATCTCTGCTTGTGAGAGCCCAAATTATTATACTGATTTTTATATAACCCCAAGCAC
>SACC01000385.1 GCA_009928745.1 Clostridia bacterium | reverse complement strand
GTAACTATTCTAAACAATTTTAATGCGCTTTGGAATTTTACATATACCCATACCGGTGCCAGCGGCATCGTGAACGTATAATTGTTTTGCGAATCGCCACTGGCTAATGCTATAGAATCGCCGGTTTCTGCGTTTATAGCAAAAACAGTATATACGGTTCCGCTGGAAGATTTATTTACTGCCACAGTTACCGTACTTCCGTAAGTAGGGGTTTCCGGAGAATACGTTACGGATCCTAAAGACACATCGTTTACTGTCGCATCTACAGTTAAAGGGTCCCAGTCGTCTAACGGCGTAACATATAAATTTAACGGACTTAAAGATCCCTAAAAGCTTTCAAGTTTCGCCGGCGTCGAAACCGATATAGGCATAAGCGTATTACTATTCGCATATCCTCGACCTATATTTAAAGATATTATACGCGACGATGAAGTCTATATGCGATAACAAAAATAGTAGTTCGAATATCCTGACCCCGGCGTTAAATTATACGTAGTTACGCCATTGTCTGATGCAGATGTTAATGTAAAATAAGTAGTATTACCAGTAGAAAAAGTATAAGTGCCGTTTTCGCTGGTCGCCCAACCGCCAGTAATAATGATGTCTCCTCCAGAAAGCCAATGGCTCGGTATAATTAATGCCTGCATATCTTAAACTATATTTTTGAATTTTATGAAAATTAAGATTGTATTTGGGTCGGTTGGAATATGTATTCTACATAAGCTCCAACATTCGGTACTGTAATGTTTGAGGTATTCCAGCTTATCGTAAAACTTTCGCCGCTATAAATAACTTCAGTTTGTATTTCCGGACCGACTTTATTATTTGTATATTGTTGAAGGGCAGTTCCATTGATTACCGTTACGTTTATTACAAACGGGGCGTATCCTGACGGGCATGCTGTATCGGTTATCGTAATTGCGGTACCGCTCGTAACGCTATTTATGATTTTGCCGCGTACCATATTAATGCCAGTACCAATGGCGCTATCTAGCGTATTGACTACATCGACGATTGTCTAAGGATTATAACCGTCGATATACCTTGCGTTGATATTATGCAAAGTATCTGCCGTATCTTTTAATGCAGCGACTAAAGTATTATCACTATAATCAGTGCCCGCCTACGCGACAACACTGTTTTTAGCTCTTGTTATACTCATTCTTGGTAAAAGTTTATATTATATTTATGCCGACACTATTAACTATATAAGTTGTCGATGTTGACATAATAATCCTGAATTGATTTCGGGAGATGCTCTAATTTCATTTTAGTTCCGGGCAACTACAAGTTGGAAATTTGGAAAGACCTATATTCATAATCGACAAATTCGCCTTTATGTTTTCCAGATCACATTTTATAGTTATCGGCTGTAACTACCTTATTGGCATTGATTACTGTTTTTCTGCATATCTATGAAATGCGTATATTCCAAAACCTGCTCAACCATTTTCAAAATCCTGTTTTTAATTGAACAACGTATAGCCGACGGCCGCAAGTACCAACCGCGAATTTAAAAGGTCATAGAGAGGGCCGCTCGTAACGTTTAATGCACGACATACCGCTTGCATGACTTTAGGTCCGATCGCCGCAGAAGCTCCTGCTCCGATAAGGCCGGAAAACAAGCCTTCTTGCAAAAGTTTCGTTATGTCGTCTGCGGTTTCGAGTTTGACGTTTTCTTGCTGCAACGCCGATTCGACCAACGCGTCAAGTTTTTCTTTGTTATCGTTTTTATACGTGTCTATGAC
>SACC01000384.1 GCA_009928745.1 Clostridia bacterium | reverse complement strand
ATCTCACCGCGGTGGCGGAGATGAACCTTTTCCTGCCGCGGGATTACAGCGCCGTTCGCGCTCGTGTCGATGAGGCTTTCTCGCTGCGTCGATTAACGGCAAAAATCATTGGTGAAATTGAGTTCGGCGCTCTTGAAGCGTATCTTTGAAATTTTCTGCGCTCTAATAAGCGCCGGCAGGTTAGCTGCAACCTGACTCATTCTTTCGGTGTAACTTTCCTGTTTTTTCTCTTTCGCCTTTGCGCTCTCCCACGCGGCAAGCGCCTCCTCGGGCGTGTTGGCAACAACATCTCCGAATATATGTGTATGACGGTCTAACAGCTTTCTGCATAATACCGTCAATACATCGGTTATGGTATATTCCGCTGTATCCTCGGCGATTATTGCGTGAAAAACGCCCTGCAGCAGCACGTCGCCCGTCTCCTCAAGCATTTTGTCTATATCCTCAAGGTCTATCGCCTCTACAAGTTCATAGGCTTCCTCAATGCAATTAATGCGGATGCTCTTATGTGTTTGCTCTCTGTCCCATTTGCACCCGTCCTTAGCGCGTAGCCTGTATACTAGCGCCATCAAATCCCCGAAAGAAAACCTCTTTTTACGGGAATAAGATTGTTCGGGTACAACTACCGCGCTACTATAATTATATGTTTTTTGTCTGTCCAAGTCCTCACAAGCTATTAGTACGGCTTTATTATTAACAACATAATATACTTCAATTTCGCCATATAGCTCAATCAATTTCAATTTTACATCGGATGCAAGAAAGGCGTTGTCTATTTCCTTAATCACAAGCGTGCTGGACGGCGCAAAAAAGGCACGGTCTGCAACGAAGTTCACCGCCATAATACCGCTATGCGAATTGACGAACTGTAAAGATTGCGCCAGCGCGCCGTTTTCTCTCGAAACGCCCGATATTATTTGGATATTTATCTTGTCGTTAAGTATGCGTACTCCGCTGTCGTCAATGCCGCAGCCCTCAACGCAGTAAACAGCGTTTTTACCTTGAGCCAGTTCGATCACCTTATCTGCAAGCGCAAGGTTAAGCGCGTCAAAATCCTCGTATTGCTCATATAAATTGTCCAAAGTTATGTATTTTATACCCAACTTTGCAAGAGTTTTTGCGGCTGCTGTCTTCTCTGTCCGCATAATAACCATATCCGCTGCTCTTATTGCCTCCGCGCCCCGTAAGGTTAAATCACTTTCAACATTACCCAAGCCCACTACTAATATGCCCATCTTATTCTCCTTTTCCCAACATTAACCTTAATTCTTCTTTATCAAAGACCTTAAATATCCAAAGCATTATAACATAAATAGCGCCTCCTAGCAAAGCCGCTAAAGCGATTTTGAAATAATTATTAGAAATAATATTTCCGGTTGCGATTATAATTGCTGTCATAATCAAACCCGATAAGGTAAGTTCTGCAACTTTTTTCAATAATCTGCTGTTATCGCCTGTTAGACGATTATAGGAAAAAAGATTGAGGAAAAATCCTGTGGCAAAGCACAAGACCGTAGCAACCGCGCCTCCTGTAATACCGATTAACGGAATAAGAGTAACATTACCTACGAGCTTAACGCCGCCTGATATTGCAAGATTTTTTGCGCTCGCCACACTACGGTCGAGCGCCTGCAACAGCGAATTATATATCTGCATTAGCGCAAGGAAAGGTATGCCAATTGCCGATACTGTCAACAGTCTGGTGGCAACTGCTGCTTCAGTCGCGCTAAGCCCGGGATATAATATCC
>SACC01000039.1 GCA_009928745.1 Clostridia bacterium | reverse complement strand
GCCCACTGTAGGGTTCGATGAATTTGAGAATATAATTGATAAGGAAGAAGAATTATTATCGGTTATCGCAAAGCTGGAGAATATCAACAGTCAGCAACTGGATATCAAGTCCGATTTAATTCGTATCAACAATCTAATTGAACAATTAGCCATTTATAAAGATATTGACGCGCCGTTCAGCGCGTTTAAAGATACCAAAACCGTCGGTTATCTGTTAGGCGCGATACCTGTTGAGAAGGTAAATACGGCGAAAGAGCAGCTTGATGTATTCAGTGACGCATATTATCAGATATTTTCGGGAGCAAAGAGCGCCGCTATAGCGATTATATATCCTTTAGAGAGCAAAGAAGAGGTAACTGACGCGCTTGCTAGATCCGATTTTGCAAGAGCTAATTTTTCTTACGAGGTCAACGCAAACGACAAAATCAAGGACTTGGACGCCAAAATTGAAGAATTAGAAAGTAAGCGTTTTGAGCTAATCAAATCCGCGTTAGAATATGACGCGTATGAGCCTTTGCTGAAAGTTTTGTACGATTATTATAACGTTGAGTTTAAGAAAGCGCTAGCCGGCGAAAGCTGCCGCTTTACAGAAAGCTGTTTTGTATTGACCGCTTGGGCGCCTATTGAAGCGGAGAAAGAAATTAGAACAAAAATAGAAAAGGCGGGAATTATAAGCGAATTGTATTTTGATGATCCTGAGGATAACGAGGTATTCCCGACGCTTGCCTATAATAATAAAGTTGTATCTCCGTACGAAAGTATTACTAATATGTACAGCGTACCCAACGGCAGAGAGCGTGACCCGAATTCTTTTGTGGCGTTCTTCTATTTTCTTTTATTCGGTATAATGTTAGGCGACGCCGCGTACGGTATAATTCTTGCCGTTGTAGGCTTCACCTTATATTTTTTAAAGAAACCGCGCAAAGGCGAGGGCAAATTGTTGCTTGTTATCACAATGGGCGGTATCTCGACAGCAATATGGGGCGCGATGTTCGGGTCTTGGTTCGGCGAAGAGCTGGTACCTGCATTAATGTTCAATCCTATGGAGAATCCGCTGGCAATGCTTGGTTTGTCTCTAGGTATGGGCATATTCCAGATATTTTTCGGTATGGGCATACAGGCGGTCAACTATTTCCGCGCAAAACGCCCACTTGACGCGATATTCGGGATATTTTCCTGGTATATCGCCTTTATCGGCTTAGGGTTGATGTTCGGCGGCGGGATGCTTTTCCCGAACATTGCGGCAACGCTTAAGACGGCTGGTACGTACACTGCGCTTACTGGAGTTGTGATGATATTAATCGGCGGCGCGCTGGGCAAGAAAGGTATATTCGGTAAACTTTTAGGCGGCTTAGGCAATGTTTATAATGTTACCGGCTTTTTAAGCGATATATTGAGCTATTCGAGATTATTCGGCTTGGGGCTTGCCACAGGCGTTGTAGGTATGGTTATTAACCAAATCGCAATTGTGGTTGCAGGCTTGCTTCCCTTCGGGATAGGCTGGCTTATTGCAATCCCTATATATGTCGGCGGTCATATCTTTAACATCGGCATTAACACGCTTGGTGCCTATGTGCACAACTGCAGACTGCAATATATCGAGTTCTTCAGCAGATTCTATACGGGTTCGGGACACCAGTTCATTCCCTTTGGATCTGACACAAAATATATATATTTACAAAACAAATAATAATACCAGGAGGGTTTATTTATGGAATTAGGAATGGTTTACGCTATTTTGGGAGCAGCAGTTGCGGCTACTTTCGCAGGTATCGGTTCGGCTATCGGCGTAGGTAAGGCAGGACAGGCGGCAGCCGGTATAACCAGCGAAGATCCTGACAAATTCAGCAAGGCTTTGATTCTTCAGCTTTTGCCGGGCACACAAGGTATTTACGGTTTGCTGGTAGCATTTATCGTTTTCATAAAAGTTCAGCTATTTACCGGCGGCGTAGCTATATCCATTAACGAAGGTCTTACACTATTTGCTGGTTGTATACCTATAGCAATGGTAGGCTTGTTAAGCGCTATTCATCAAGGTAAGGTTGCGGTTGCCGGTATCGGACTTGTCGCAAAGCGTCCCGAGGAGAGCGGAAAAGCGATTATTATGACGGTTATGGTTGAGACTTACGCAGTGCTTGCGTTGCTTATATCCTTCCTTGCTGTATTTATGACAAAAATTGCTGCCGCATAATGCGGTAGAAGATAATTATGAGTAAAGAACTGATAATTGAAAAGATACTTGCCGACGCAGAAATAAAGGCGGCGGAAATAGTGCAGGGCGCGCAAAAGAATGCGGGCTGCATTATTGCCGATGTTACTTCCGAAACGCAAGAGAGCAGCGCGAAAGCGATTGCCGATGCGGAAGCGTTAGCGCCCGAACAAATGAGAAGGAAGCTATCCGTTGCAGAGCTAGAAGCAAAAAAAATATTGCTGAAAGCCAAGCAAGAGGTGCTTGAAAAAGTATTCGAGAGCGCGCAAGACGATATACGCGCCTTGCCAAAAGAAAAGTATCTCGCATTCATCAAGGATATGCTTACAGCAAATGCCGAGGACGGCGATATTGTAATAATATCCGAGATTGACAAAGCCTTGATAACAAAGGCGTTTGTCGCCGAAGTCGCGCAGGCGATGGGTATAAAATTACAACTTTCTAACGAATGCGGAACCTTTAAGGGAGGCATTATACTTTCCAGCCGTTGCTGCAATAAGAATATGACGCTTGAATTAGAGCTTGCAACGCTTAGAGAGGAAAAAGAAGCTAAAATAGCCCGAATGATATTTGAGGAGAAATAAATGACTCAAAACAGCAGCTTGGAATTTGCCAATGCAAGAATAAAATCTTTGGAGAATAATTTGCTGACAGCGGACAAAATCACGCGTATGGTAGATAGCGTGACTCTTGACGAAGCGGTGAAGATTTTGGCAGAGAGCAACTACGGCGGCGGTATGGGGATTGATAATCCACGCTTGTTCGACCGTATTCTTCGCGCTGAGGAAAAGAGCGTTACCGAGTTTATTTGCTCGTTAATGCCAGAGGGCTACGGCGTAGAGTGTTTTGTTCTGCGTAACGATTACCACAATGCAAAAGCCTTTGTTAAAGCAAAGTACTCCTCGATAAGTGATACCAATATTATGCTTAAGCCTTCAGGAACCGTTGATATTGAAAAACTTCAGGAAGGCATAATGTCCGATAATTACAACGCTTTTCCCGAAAATATGAAGAAAGCGCTTGAGGAGATAGACCTTGCTTTCGTCAATAATAACAGAAGCCCTAGAAAAATTGACGTTATGCTCGACAGAGCAATGTTTGTGGATATTTTTGGTAGGCTCATTGGTTCAAAGACGGGTATTATTAAACAGTATTTTATAAAACTTGCCGATCTTACGAATATCGCGACAATGATAAGAAGTAAGCGCGCAAATATGACGCTGAAAAGCTTTGAAGAGAGCTTTATTAATGGCGGCGCTCTAGAGTACAGCGCGCTTGCCGCACTATATGAAATGAATGTGGAGTCAATCGCCGAAGCAATGAGATATAACGATTATGCGCAGGCTTTTGCAAGACTTAGCGAGGACAGAAACGACGCTTTAGTTAAATATGAAGTGTATATGGATAACGCGCTGTTGTCCGTCTTTAAAGCGGAGAGACATAATATGTTTTCTCCTGCTCCGATAGCCGGATATTATCTCGGTAAACTTACCGAAATCAAGGTGGCAAGGCTAATACTTGTGTGTATTAACAATAATGTAGAAAAGTCTGTAATCAGACAAAGGTTGCGTGAATTGTATGCGTAAGGATTCGATATCCGTTATCGGAGATAAAGATAGTGTGCTTGCGTTCAAAGCAATCGGAATCAACGCCTATGCCGTTACCGAATTGCAGGAAGCGCGGGAGATGCTCAAGACTCTTGCGAGGAATTATAAAGTTATATTTATAATAGACGAGTTCGCTGTCCGCATGCAGGACTTGCTGGCGCGTTATAAATCAAGACCCTACCCTACAATTATCCCGTTGCCCTCGAGCAAAGGCTCTAACGGCTTTGGTATAATGGGAATTCATAAGGATGTGGAAAAAGCAATAGGCACAGATATTTTATTTGGTAGAGAGGATAAGTGATATGCAACAAAATGGAAGAATAATCAAGGTCGCAGGACCCTTAATAGTTGCCGAGAATATGGGCGATTGCAAGATGTACGACGTTGTCAGAGTCAGTGACGAAAGATTAATCGGAGAGATTATCGAATTGCGCGGAGATAAAGCGTCCATACAGGTATACGAGGAGACAAGCGGACTGGGAGTAGGCGAGAACGTTTATAGCACCGGCTTTCCGCTGTCTGTAGAACTTGGACCAGGCTTGATAGAGAGTATATTCGACGGTATTCAAAGACCGCTTAATGTTATTCGTAAGAATTTTGGCGACCGTATAGGCAGAGGAATCGACGTGGCAAGCCTTGACCATTCCAAAATCTGGGAATTCGAGCCAAAAGTTAAGACGGGTGACAAGGTTGTCGCCGGAGATGTTGTCGGTACCGTGCAGGAGAATACTGTAATTAGTCATAAAATAATGGTTCCGAACGGCGTAAGCGGTACGGTAGTCGAAGTAAAACGCGGCAGCTATACTATAGACGACACCGTAGCGGTGCTTGATACCGATAAGGGCAGACAAGAGATTACCATGGTGCAGAGATGGCCCGTGCGTAAAGGTCGCCCGTACAAAACAAAACTTTCACCGACAATGCCTATGGTTACCGGTCAGCGCGTCATTGATACGCTGTTCCCTGTTGCGAAGGGCGGAGTTGCGGCAGTTCCCGGACCTTTCGGCAGCGGCAAAACCGTAGTGCAGCATCAGCTGGCAAAATGGGCGGATGCGGATATTATCGTATATGTTGGCTGCGGCGAGCGCGGCAACGAGATGACGGATGTGCTTAACGAGTTCCCAGAGCTTGTTGACCCCAAGACCGGCGAGGCTTTGATGAAGCGTACAGTGCTTATTGCCAACACCTCTGATATGCCGGTTGCGGCGCGCGAAGCATCGATTTATACAGGAATTACTATTGCAGAATACTTCCGCGATATGGGATATAACGTCGCTATTATGGCAGACTCTACCTCGAGATGGGCGGAGGCGCTCCGCGAGATGAGCGGCAGACTTGAGGAAATGCCCGGCGAAGAGGGCTACCCCGCATATCTATCGAGCAGACTTGCAGAGTTCTACGAGAGAGCAGGTATGGTAAAGGTAATGGGCAAAGAGGATAAACTCGGCTCAATCACCGCTATCGGCGCGGTTTCACCTCCGGGCGGCGACCTTTCTGAACCAGTTTCGCAGGGTACTTTGCGTATTGTTAAGGTATTTTGGGGCTTGTCGGCAAGCCTTGCTTACAGAAGACACTTCCCTGCAATTGATTGGCTGATAAGTTATTCGCTGTACGCTGACAAGCTGGGCGACTGGTTCGCAGAGAACGTCAACGTGGAATGGAATGCGTTAAGAAACGATGCTGTAAGAATATTGCAGGATGAAGCCAGCCTTGACGAAATCGTGAGATTAGTCGGTATGGACGCGCTATCTCCGGCAGACAGGCTGACAATGGAAGTAGCAAAATCCTTGAGAGAGGATTATTTGCACCAAAACGCTTTCCACGAGATAGATACCTATGCTTCGCTGCAAAAGCAATATCTTATGCTAAAACTGATTATTGATAGTCATAAACTTGGCAACAAGGCGTTACAAAAGGATGTGGACATTGAGGATATACTCGAATTACCGGTTAGAGAAAAAATCGGCAGATCAAAGTATATTGAGGAAAACAACCTCGCTGCCTTTGACGCGATTGAAAAGCAATTGAATAACGAAATCAGCGCGCTTATCAGCAAAGGAGAGCTGTAAAATGTTAAAAGAATATACAACAATTAGAGAAGTAGTTGGACCGTTGATGCTTGTTGATGAGGTTAGCGGTGTAAAATATAACGAGCTAGTAGAGATATATCAGCATAACGGTGAAATCCGCCGCGGTAAGGTGCTCGAGGTATCGGGCAACAAGGCGCTAGTGCAGCTTTTTGAAAACTCGCAAGGACTGAAAATCAGCACTTCCAAAGCAAGATTTTTAGGAAAAAGCTTGGAACTAGCTGTATCTATGGAGATGCTTGGCAGAGTATTCGACGGTATGGGCAAGCCGATAGACGGCGGCGCGGCTATTATTCCCGAGATGAGAATGGATATCAACGGTCAACCGATTAATCCCACCTCAAGGAATTATCCCGATGAGTTTATCCAGACGGGTATTTCTGCAATAGACGGACTTAACACCCTTGTTAGAGGTCAGAAATTGCCAGTGTTTTCCGCCTCTGGCTTACCGCACGCTAATCTTGCGGCGCAGATTGCAAGACAAGCAAAGGTGCTTGGCAATGACAGCGGTAAATTCGCAGTTGTATTCGCGGCAGTCGGTATAACCTTCGAAGAAGCCGATTATTTTGTCTCAGATTTTAAGAGAACTGGCGCAATAGACCGTACGGTATTGTTTATGAATCTTGCTAACGATCCCGCAATCGAGCGTATCGCAACTCCGCGTATGGCGTTGACTGCAGCAGAATATCTTGCATACGAAAAAGATATGCATGTGCTTGTTATTATTACCGATATAACTAATTACGCCGAAGCGTTGAGAGAAGTCAGCGCGGCGCGTAAGGAAGTGCCCGGAAGACGAGGATATCCAGGATATCTGTATACCGATCTTGCGTCAATGTATGAAAGAGCGGGAAGAATTAAAGGCAAGAAGGGTTCAATTACTCAGATACCTATCCTTACGATGCCTGAAGATGATAAAACTCACCCGATACCCGACCTTACCGGTTATATTACCGAAGGGCAGATAATATTATCACGTAGCTTGTATAAAAGAGGCTTGCTGCCCCCTGTTGACGTATTGCCGTCACTTTCAAGATTGAAAGATAAGGGTATAGGTAAGGGAAAGACCCGCGAAGACCACGCAGATACGATGAATCAGCTTTTTGCCGCTTACGCAAGAGGCAAAGAGAGTAAAGAGCTTGCGGCAATACTAGGAGAGGCGGCGCTAACCGAAATCGACAAGTTTTATGCAAAATTTTCGGAAGAGTTCGAAAACAAGTATATATCGCAAGGTTTTGATACCAACAGAAGCATTGATGAGACGCTCGACTTAGGCTGGAGACTTTTGACAATATTACCGCGAAGCGAATTGAAGCGTATAAAAGATGTGTTCATAGATAAGTATTACGACAAAGCAAAAGCGACAAAATAAGTAAAACCGCATATATGTATGCAGTTTTAATGGAGAATTATGGCAAGACTGAATATTAATCCTACAAGAATGGAGCTTTCAAGGCTTAAACTCAGACTGAAAACCGCAGTCAGAGGGCATAAGCTGTTAAAAGACAAGTCTGACGAAATGGTCAGGCAATTTATGCAATACATCAGGGAGAATAAAAGGCTTAGAGAAGAAGTGGAAAAAGAATTGACGGTCGCGCTTTCCGCATTTATGTTAGCAAGGGCAATAAGTGACGATGCTGGAATTGAAGAAGCCGTTGCAATGCCTGCATTTGAGATTGAATTAAAGACGGGCTCAAAAAATGTTATGAGCGTACAGGTGCCTGAGCTTTCTATAGAGGAGAACGAGATTACCGAGCTTTATCCTTACAGCTTTCTGTCAATAACTAGCGAGCTTGACAGCTCAATCGCTACAATGAGTCAATTATTATCAAAACTGCTGCAACTTGCGCAAGCGGAAAAGACCTGTAATATGCTGGCTAACGAAATCGAGAAGAACCGTCGCCGCGTCAACGCGCTGCAATACGTAATGATACCTGATTTTAGAGAGACAATAAAGTATATTACTATGAAGCTTGACGAGAATGAACGGGCTAATACCATACGATTAATGAAAGTCAAAAGTATGATTGAGGCAAGAAGATAAATTCTTCCGACCAAACGCGAATGCCGTACCTTGCATTCGGTCGGACTTATAGGGGACAATATCAGTCGTTACACTCTGTGATATTTTCCCCTCTTTTTATTAAAATTCACCACTTTTGTGCTCGTTGCACTAGCAACGAGTAAGGGGAAAAAGTCAGGTACACGCCTTACTTTTTCAAATATAGCTTTGTCTTCAGTCAGACACGCTTTATTAGCGTGTTTTTTGTTTAATACGTTAAATTTATTTATATTATATCTTTTTGGATACTATTTCGCCGTTTGACGGGTCGATAAGTACCGTCCAATAATCTGTAGGTGAGGCAATGTAGGCTATATACCAGTAGTATGGGCTTGTCGGGTTCTTGGCGTCGTTGATAAGCTTAATATATATTTCTCGTTGCATTTCGTTGTCTACAGTTTCACTAACTATCTGTTCTTCTAAACTATCACGCGCTATCTCTAACGCTTCCATAGCGTCAAGCATATCTGCAAGTTTATTGACAAGGCAGATTTCGTCTTCAATGCTTACCGCAATAATTGTGATGCTTGTCAGTGTGCCAATTGTAGTAATATCCGATAGCTCGGCGTTATAGCTTGCGCCAAAATTGTCTTTAGCTAGGCTTCCTTCCAGTTCACCGTTTTCGCCTATCAGCTTATAATTGTAGCTATTATTGAGCAGGTCAATATTGAGCGGAACTACAGTGAGGGTATTGAATTCTTTTAGCTCTCCGACCTTGCCATCCGCGATAAAGAGCTGCTCAGACCGCCCTTTTGTAACACTTACTGTGAAATTAAGGGATTGCCCGGTATAAAGGGCAGTTTGAATATAGCTGATATTATCCACGGTTTTGTAACCGTCGTCATTTTTGCAGCCGACTGCAATCGCCGCTAAAGAAACAATCAGTAAAACGCAAAGAATATATGTGAGTAATCTTTTCATAACACGCTCCATTACATTTGTTACAAAACATTATGCAAAAATTTATCGCTTTATGACCGATTATACAATTTTTTGAAAATCGCAAAGTAAATTTTGATATCTGTCAAAACAGTATCGACAAAATTAATATCTATATTAATATGATTCAAGCTGTCGAAATATCGACAGCTTGATACAAATTGGATATAAAATAAACGCTTCTTACCTTATGTAAAAGTAAGCCGTTGTTTACTTTTTGTTGGCTTTGAGTTTTGCCTTATGGGCTTTCTTATCCCTGCGTATTGTTGACAGCACATTAGGGATTGAGCCTAGAATTTTGCCTACAC
>SACC01000383.1 GCA_009928745.1 Clostridia bacterium | reverse complement strand
GGGGCGACGCGGCTTGCAGATTATGTTGACGAGCCGTGTATCGAAAGAACAATCGCCGACACTGTTTGCTTTTTTGATAGTTATATAGCTGAAGAAGCTGAAAGAATCGTTGAGATATATAGCGCATTGTGCGTAACTGTCGGCAAAGAAGTTACCATATTAGCAACTGGGCAGACGGGGATTGCCCGTCGTATTACGGAGCAAGGATTTATTGAGATAGATTCGCAAGGGCAAACAATTCTTGTGAAAGCCGGCGATATCAGCCAAAAGGAGTAATTTATGTTAAATGCTTTTCGTATAGGTCATTATGAGGACGAAGCGGTTGGAACAGGTGTGACGGTAATACTCGCGCCCTACGGCGCTTGCGGAGGCGTAAGTGTAAGAGGCAGCGCTCCGGCAACTCGAGAGACCGACTTGCTGCGCTCGGAGAACACCGTGGACAAAATCAATGCCGTTGTGTTATCAGGCGGCAGCGCCTACGGCTTGGAAGCGTGTTGCGGAGTGATGGATTATTTTCGCAAGCGAGGCTTAGGCTACAATGCGGGCGTGTTCAATGTGCCGATTGTGTGCGGAGCGAGCCTTTATGATCTCGAATATAAGACTTTCGGCTATCCTACTAAAGAAGCGGGGGAGCGCGCGTGCAACGCGGCGCACGACTTTTTTGACGCAGGAGGGAGTATCGGCGCGGGAGCTGGCGCAACGGTCGGCAAACTAATGGGGACGAATTCTTCAGTTAAGAGCGGACTAGGAGTAGCGGTGATAAAAATCGGCGCAATAGAGTTAGCGGCAATAGTTGCGGTTAATGCGTTCGGCAATGTGTATGAAGCGGATTCGAATAATCTTCTAAAAGGCGCAACGCTTAACGGGAAAAGTATAAATATTGAGCAGGCGCTCCGACACGGCGTTGAAGGGATAAAAGGTTTTAATACTACTATCGGCTGTATTGTGACTAACGCAAAGCTCACAAAAGCCGAGTGTAACAGGCTTGCAGACAGTGTGCACGATGCTTATGCAAGATGTATAAGACCAGTGCATACCGTTGTTGACGGAGACGCCGTTTTTGTTATGACGAGCGGCGAAGTTGAGTGCAGTCTGCTGGCTATGCAGTCCGCATCGGTAAAGTTAATGTGCGACGCTATCGCTAACGCTGTAAAAACGATTATATAAGCTAAGGGGATTCCTCCATTACGCTGCGCTGCAGTCGGAATGTCAAAGGTATAGTTAGTGATTGTCATCCCGACCGAAGCGGAGGGATCTTGTAATGACACAGTACATAAGTTAGCGGATTCCTCCATTACGCTGCGCTGCAGTCGGAATGACAAGATATTGGTTGTAATAATAAAATATAGGTTTGAATTACACAATATAAGTTTGAATTACACAATATAGGTCGTAATAATACAATACTGGTCTAATAATACAATACATGTCGAATTATACAATATACAGAAAAAAGCTTTTGTTTTGAATAACACAAATCCTGCAAAAACTAGAAAAGGTGTTAATGGATGGTAAGAATTCTTGAAGATAAGGATATTATAAAACTTTTTCGCGCAAGAGAAAAAGACACTCATAAAGGCAGCTTTGGCACGCTGCTTATTATTGGCGGTTCAAGATGCTATGCAGGTGCTGCAATACTTGCCGAGGCGGGAGCTGCGGCGTTGCGTATCGGCAGCGGTATCGTTCGTCTGGCTATTCCCGAGAGCCTTGTCGCGCCTCTTCACGCAAGAATTACCGAGACGACAATAATTGCAT
>SACC01000382.1 GCA_009928745.1 Clostridia bacterium | reverse complement strand
TGCATCGTAAGTGTCCGTATAGCTTATTGTGTAAGTTTTTAGTTCCCACTTTGCTTTAAGATTAGTTTCATTAGGTATATCCCAGCTTGATATTGAGTTACCTTGTTCATCAGTTAGGGTTGTGCCATCGGCAGTTTCCCAGCCTAAGAAGGTGTAATGTTCTCTAACGGGAACAGAAAGTTCAAAATCCTGTCCATAAGTAACTGTTGTGTTGTTTAAGAAATTGCCGCCATTGGTGTCAAATGATACTGTATAATTATTTGCATTCCATTTAGCGTCGAGCGTCATATTCCCGATAACCTTAACTGTGTCAAACGCCCACGCGGAACCATTGTATTGCCACTTGTCAAATGTGTAGCCTGTTTTGCTTCCAGCTGAACGAGATGAAACAAGCTTGCCTTC
Organism: Clostridia bacterium; assembly: GCA_009928745.1. GTDB lineage: Bacteria > Bacillota > Clostridia > Christensenellales > CAG-1252 > SACC01. Next base: position 1,363 of record SACC01000382.1, on the reverse strand, counting down.
TTCTACTTTTGTTGTGTCTGCTGAGTTTCCGTTATTATAATTGAAAGTAACATCAAACATAAAGTTTCGGTGTATTGTAAGGGTATAAAGTTTATTAACCGTACCTGTACCGCTAGTAATCATAATATAGTTAATGTTGTCGCCAGCAACAAGGTCAATAAGGCCCAATTTAATTTCTTGTGAGCCTTGCTCATCACGATAAACTTTGATTGTTGCATAAGGATTAGCTTCTAAATTGTCAAACACCTTATATTTATCTTGTGCTGCAGCCACTGTTGTTTTTAGCGTGTCGCTGCCTACGGTTATTCCTTCGGCCTTGACTATCTCAACACTGTTCATATCCGTTTCGCTAACCCACTTTGCATAAAGTATTATATCCGTTCTTACCTTGCCGTTTGCGAAGTCCCAGCGGGTTGTGCAATCGGCGTCGGTAAACCAACCGACTAATATATGCCCAGCTCTTACAGGGTTTTCGGGACGGTTGATAAGACCGTCATAACCTATCGTCTGACTTGGAACAGCGCCCCCGCCTATTACAGTAAAGGTTATTGTAATGTCATTCTCTTCATCTTCAACAGAATGCCACTTCGCATAAACAGATAAATCCTCCGATATTGGAGTGTCTTTCAAAGAGTTTATGGTAAAAGGTCTGCCGTCCTCCCAAAACCACCCGTCAAAGACATAATTTTCTTTTGTCGGATTGGTTGGAAGAGTGATTAATCCGTCGCCTTTTGTATCTATCGTATGATAGACCTCGCCATCTACAATAAATGACAGCGTAATATCCACAGCGCCGTTGCAAGCTATCAAGGTTGCGCTAAGTAGCAACACAAGAATAAGAACTAAAACAGTCGCTGATGCTTTTCTTTTCATAATCCACCTCACAAAATCATTATAATAAATGTTTACTTTTAATAGTATAACAAACAAGTGCCAAAGAAGTGCCAATAATGAGCTGCTGAATCAAAATTATAAATCCCATAAGCCCCAATATTGACAAACCGTCGCTATTATAATACTTGAAAACATTCGTTTATGTTAAATACTATTTTCCATATTATACCAATTACTAATTTTTATTTCAATGCTTTTTGGCAATTTGCCTTGAAATCAGGCTAAAAATGAGATTAATAATTAAACCGTAACCCCTAAATCCGCCTTGACCTCGGTGCCATCTTTGAATATGAATGTTATGTCGTCGCGGTTATATACTCGCACTACCTCTATTAGCTTGCTGAAAATGTCGCGGTCGAATTCTGTTTGAGCTTGTTCGCTCTGTAAAAGGTCGGAAATCATTTTGCGCCTTGCTACGCTTAGTGCGCCCGTGCTTTGCGCCTCCTCCAAATCGTCGCGCTCTGCAAAC
>SACC01000381.1 GCA_009928745.1 Clostridia bacterium | reverse complement strand
TGATGAGTAAGCAAAAAGTAAAAACATCAAAAACTTTATTCTTATTGGCTATTATTTTTACCCTAGTATTATTGATATAGGATGGTATTACCAGATTATCGATACTACCGCGAGTAGTCAGTACAAGCGCCGAGCCGTCTGCGTTATATCTGTAGTCGGCTTCGCCGTATACGTCGATGACCTTATTGTTATAACCGTTGATTGTAACATAAGACTGATTGGTGCCGCTTTCCTTGACTATGGAATAATCCAAACAAGTCTTCGGAGTATAACCGACATAAGTTAATGCAGTCTTGCCGTACGCCTGATGATAAACATCGCTGTCAACAGGCGCATAGACGGTTACATTCTTAATTGCGCTCATTCCTTTGAAAATGTCTATGACTTTTTCCACTGTGACTTTATAAGTGAAAACATAAACTACTTGTTCAAAAGTGCAGGTAAACTTAATAGTATAATCATTCGGAATATACTTGTTATAAGCGTAAGTGGTGCCCTCTAAAGTGAAGCTGGTTTCGAAGCTGTACGCGCTATCCTGAAGAATAGTCTCGCCGTTAACGGTATTAACGGATACCCAGAGGTTGCCCGGATCAAAGTTTTCTCCGAGCGCATAGCTTGTGCGAACTTCGTTGAGCTTGATTACTGCGCCGTCTTCTGCGGTAAAGGTGACAGCGTCGCCAGCGTTTACTTGCTTGCCTACATTGGCTTTTACATAACCCTCAAAATAAATTTGTTCGAGTGAGCGCATAGACGCAAAAGCGTTCTTGCCTATAATATCTACTGTATTGACTACGCCCTCCGCTACATATTCGGGTATTCTTATTTCCACGATATGCCTGTTGCCTTCAAAGGCGTAAGCATAAATCTCAGTAACACATTCGGGTACAACATAAATTCCCGATGCGCCTTGACCGATTGACAGATAGGTATGCAGCAGCGAATTATTAGCGCCGCCGTACAGGGTATAACTGTCAAAGGTATAATTGGGCGAACTTACCGACAAGTTGGATAGCTTGTTGGTCAAGCTGAAAGCGCCTGCGCCGATAAACTCTACCGATTTAGGTATTACTATTGTGGTAACGAACTTAGCTCCGCTGAATGCGCCGGCTGCAATAATCTTTACATTACCGGGTACTACGTACTTATTCTGCGGATTCTTTGCAAGATACGCAACGAGTTTGCGGTTGTTAATATCTTTTGTAAAGATAATGCCGAGCGTGTTATCCTCAACTACTTCATAATAAGCGTTATCTCTGATTACTACTTTTTCGATATTCGTCGAGCCCTTTATAAAGGCGTCTTCAACATTTTCGATATAGTAAAGCAATGTCAGGGTTTTGATTTCGGTATGATTGCCGAGAGCGCCCTCTGATATCTTGTTAATCACATATTTTACGCTCTTGTCCTGGTCTATCGGATCGATTACTCTAACATAGAGAGGTATAACTATATCTTCCGTGCCCACTTCAAGTGTAGGAATACCGGGCGTTGTCGTCATACCGACGATAGTAGCCACACCGATACCGTTAGCCTCATCAGTCAATTCGTATTCGATAACGAAAGCGGCTGCATCTGTCCATGGATTATATTTTGCAAGCGATATCATATCGCTGCTGTACCATTCATCATCGCTGAGAATGTCTGCGGGTATCTCGTTTTCAAAATATTTTTCTATAAAATAACGATGTATTGTACTGTATTTTCCCTCATATGAAATCTTGCTCGAAGGAGTATTGCCGTTAGGACCGTACGCAATTATCTTGCGG
>SACC01000038.1 GCA_009928745.1 Clostridia bacterium | reverse complement strand
TTGTCTTGCAACAAGAACCCATTACCTTGATACCGCGAACTACGAGCCTCTTGATACTGCAAAGTTCGAATATAAATGGCAGTGGGATTATAAGGAAAAATTCGAAAAGGCGGGGATAATGGCGCTACTCGGCTGCGGCTTTGACCCCGGTGTCAGCGGCGTTTTTGCAGCATATGCGCAAAAGCATTATTTTGATGAGATACATTATCTTGACATTTTGGATGCCAACGGCGGCGACCACGGATATCCTTTTGCAACCAATTTTAATCCGGAAATCAATATACGCGAGGTTACCAGCAACGGCTCGTACTGGGAGAGCGGCGAATTTGTGCACACTTTGCCTATGGCAATCAAGCGGGAATATAATTTTGACGGCATAGGGCATAAGGATATGTATCTACTGCACCACGAGGAGCTTGAGTCGCTTGCGCAAAATCTCAAGGGTATCAAGCGGATAAGATTTTTTATGACTTTCGGTCAAAGCTATATAACTCACCTAAAATGCTTAGAGAATGTCGGAATGACCTCTATCAAGCCTATAATGTTCGAGGGAAGAGAAATAGTGCCTTTACAATTTTTGAAGGCAGTATTGCCCGATCCCGCAACGCTTGGACCCCGCACTAAGGGCAAGACAAACATAGGTTGCATTTGCAAGGGCATTAAAGACGGAAAGGAAAAAACTTATTATGTGTACAATATTTGCGACCACGAAGAATGCTATAAGGAAGTCGGGAGTCAGGCGATTTCGTACACGACAGGAGTCCCTGCAATGATTGGCGCGGCGCAAATGCTAAAGGGCGCTTGGATGAAGAAGGGAGTATACAACGTAGAAGAGTTTGACCCCGATCCGTTTATGGCAGAGCTTACAAAATGGGGCTTGCCCTGGATTGAGGACTTTAACCCGACTTTGGTGGACTAAATGAAGCTTGACGCTAAGATACCCACTCCGTATTATCTTATAGACGAAAAATTGCTTGTCAATAATCTTGAAATACTCAAAGGGATTAAAGATAGGACTGGCTGCAAAATTTTGCTTGCGCAAAAAGCTTTTTCTTGTTATCATTTTTATCCGTTGATTGCAAAGTACCTTGACGGAACCACGGCAAGCGGATTATTCGAGGCTCGGCTCGGGTTCGAGGAGATGGGTAAGGAGACGCATGTGTTTTCTCCGGCGTATCGCGAAGAGGAGTTCGAAGAAATATGTCGTTATGCAGACCATATAATATTTAATTCTGCGGCGCAACTTGCAAAATACAGAGGACAAGCTAAGGCGGCGGGCATTTCTTGCGGCATACGTGTTAATCCCGAATTATCAACGCAGGACAAAGCGATTTATGACCCTTGCGCGCCGTATTCACGTATGGGCGTAACCCTTGCCAATTTTAGCGAGGAGTTACTTTACTCTATTGAAGGATTGCATTTCCATACCTTATGCGAGCAGAATGCGGATGCGCTTGAGCGCACACTTGATGAGATTGTTAATCGGTTCGGCAAATATTTTGACCGTATAAAGTGGATTAACTTTGGCGGCGGACACCATATTACGCGCGCTGATTACGATATTGAAAAGCTGGTTAGCCTAATTAATGCATTCAAAAGCAAGTATAAGCTTGAAGTGTATCTTGAGCCGGGCGAAGCGGTAGTGCTAGATAGCGGATTCTTAGTATCTACTGTGTTAGATATCGTTGACAACGGCAAAAAAATAGCAATTCTCGACACTTCAGCCGCTTGTCATATGCCGGATGTGCTTGAGGTTCCATATACGCCAAGAGTATTCGGTAGCGGAGCAGATAAAGAATATGCTTATATTTTGAGCAGTTGTACCTGCCTTGCGGGAGACATAATCGGCGAATACGCATTCGCCAAGCAGCTTAAGTTCGGCGACCAATTGATTTTTGAGGATATGGCGTTATATACTTTCGTCAAAAATAACACATTCAACGGTATAAACTTGCCGTCAATAGTTAAGCTTAATCAGCAAGGAGAATTTGAGGTTATCAATTCTTTCGGCTATCAGGATTTTAAGAGCAGATTATAAATCGCTAATACTATTTTAAGAGCTGAGTAAAGGCAAAATACTTAAATAATTTATAGTTTTTATCAATCAAAAAAAAATTAGCTTAATATCTTACACGATTAGGTAAATTATTAGTTTTATCACATTATACCCTTTGCTTTACTATAATGCATTGGGTATAATTTATGTTAACTGATATTCTATATGACAGAAGCAAAGCGCTCGAATACGCCGAGAGATGGGCGTTTTTTAGGAATCCAAAATATTATAATTTTGACCCGTTGGGCGGCGACTGCACCAACTTTATATCGCAGTGCGTTTTTGCCGGAAGCGGCGTAATGAACTATACGCGAATATTCGGGTGGTATTTTATCAAACTTACTCACCGCGCGCCTGCGTGGTCGGGGGTGGAGTTTTTATACAAATTTTTAGTCAATAACACGGGAGAAGGACCTTACGCGAAAGAAAGCGGACTAGAAGATATGCGAATAGGCGATATTATACAGCTTGGCAACGCAAAAAGTCACTATTACCATTCCCTATTTGTATGCGGATTTGATAATGGCGAGATTTTAATATCAACACACACGTTGGACAGATTCGCCTATCCGTTATCCAATTACTATTATCAAAATATCAGGTATTTACATATTGAAGGCGTAAGGAAAAGAGTGTAACAAGGCAGGTCTATATTCATTGATTATTTAGTATTAATCGCCTATTATTTTCGAATATATCCGCCTTTTAATACTTTAACGTCGCTAAGTGTAATCATACAATGGTCAATGCAACCGTTGATAAGCTTGATTGTCTCGTTAATGCGCGCTCTTTTGAGAAAAATCTCCAGCATAAAGCGGTGACCGTCCTTGCCTTCCGCAAGCAACACAGTTACTGCAAGGTCGTGCTCGCGTAAGGTCTTGAGAAGACATGTTGGATCTTCTGATGTTATCACCTTGATTTCGCTGAGTCCGAGGGCGATTTTGCTCTCAATCCACGAACCCAGCCAATTGCCAATAGCGAAAGCTACAGAGAATACAATTGCCTTAAGTGGGTACTGCTGAAAGCCCACAAGTACGGTACCGGTTATGAATAGCCACAATAAAACTTCGATAAGCGCAACAAAGGAGCCTTTAGTTCTTTCACCTCTGTTAATCAATACAATACGTAGTGTTGCAAAAGTTACTTCGATAATTTTACCGAAGAAGATAAATAAATATACCCATACGCTGTTACCTGATAAAAATTCCATAATTAGTCCTCATTTAGCTTTATTATATAGGTATATTTTGTTTTAATCAACAAGTTTTTAATGGTTTTGTGTAGTGCATGGCTATTAATATAAAACAGATGTTTTGGCTATGCAAGCGTTGCCGTTTTTTGTTTTTCTACCTTCTTTTCCTTTACTTCATTATCCATGCTGCTCCACCTGCCGCAACGGTCACCCCAGCGTGCAACCGCGCAATTATTTTGCATTAATTCGACAACTTCGCATTTATTGGCGCAATTATTGCATTCAAAGCTTTTTGCCACAAATTCGCTGTTAAGATTATCAAAACCGCGGAAAGTTGTAGCTCGATTCTTAACCTCTTCTTTAGCAAGCAGCGCCGCGCCGATTGCGCCCATTACGTCATAATGCTCGGGGACGGTGATTTTTACCTGTAGCTCTCTTTCAAAAGCAGCAATAATCCCGACATTAGCGGCAACTCCGCCTTGGAAGACAACAGGCTCCTTAATTGTTTTCCCTTTTGCAAGGTTATTGAGATAATTCCTGACTAACGCCATACACAGTCCGTTGACGATATCTTCGGTGCTGTGACCCGTTTGCTGCTTGTGTATCATATCCGATTCGGCAAACACCGCGCACCGTCCGGCAATTTGAACTGGCATTTGAGATTTTAAGGCATAACCGCCGAATTCCTCGATAGGAATATTAAGTCTTGCCGCTTGTCTATCCAAAAAAGAGCCGGTGCCGGCTGCGCATACTGTGTTCATGGCAAAATCGCTGACAACGCCGTTGCAGATAAAAATAATCTTTGAATCTTGCCCGCCTATCTCAAAAACCGTATTTACATTGGGGCAGCAGTGCAGCGCAGCTATTGCGTGCGCCGTTATCTCGTTTTTCATTATATCCGCTTTTGTCATTGTTGCGGCAAGCTGCCTGCCGCTGCCGGTAACTCCTGCTCCTAAGATAGTGTAATCCTTGCCTGCAACATTTTTTAGCAGCTTTAAGCCTTCCGTCAATACCCTTATTGGCTGACCTTGTGTGCGAAGATATAGTTTAGAAAATACTTTTTCTTGTTCATCCAATAATACAAGATTGGTGCTTACTGAGCCCACGTCAATTCCTACATAATAAGCCGTCATTATTCTTTGCCTCTCTTTTTTTTAGTAGTAAATCCTTAAATGCCTCTATACGGGTTTTGTACCCCGCGTCGCCTGTTATTTCGTCAATTACCACGGTAAGCAAGGGAATATCGTAATCGCGGCTTAATGCAGGCAGTATGGAAGAGGCTACAATCTCCGGCATACAGGTTAGCGGATATATCTGCATAATACCGTCGCCCCCGCGTTTTGCATAGAGTGCGCTATGACCTATTGATTCTCTGGCGTGACCGCCGATAGGAGTTTTCAGATAGGGCTCGCAGGCTTTGTCATATTCGGCTTTTTCCTTATGGTTATGAAGTTTTACGAGATGTTCCTTTATCCATTTGCTGATAGTTAATGTCTTGTCAACCTCTATGCCCAAATCTCCTAAGAGCTCTTCCATATTAAAATTCGTAAAGGGCTCGATTATCGTATATATCTCGCCCATAAGCCCGATTTTTAGAGGATTGAGGGTAGTATCCACTTCAATATTTAAAAGAGCGGCTCGCGTTTCTTTTACAATCTTTTTTACCTCGCCTATATTGCGCGCCGAATATATTTTGTCGCGTAAAAGCCGCATCACGGCATTCGCGCTGCCTTTTACTAATTCTCTGGGGCGGATGTAGTAGCACAGCTTGTCCAGCCTATCCACCTCAGCCATTACTCGATATGCCCGCACTCCCGAGACGGCAATATTGATAAAATCCACGGTACCAAAAATGGTCTTTATGCTTTTTAACAACGCCGGTAATCCCGCGTACGGGTCTATGGCTATTAATTTTACATTACTGTAGCCTAAATCTTTAAGCATTTCCTCGTGCATTTTGCAGTAATAGCCATAACGGCAGGGACCGCCAGCGCCGGTGATTATAATAGTATCCGCGCCGAGTTCAATGCTCTCGATAAAATTACCGAGATTGATTTTCAATGGAAGACACGCCATCTCGGGCGAATATTTTGTTCCGATTTCCAGAGTCCTTTTCGTACATGGCGGGGGAAGAATATATTCAACCGCCAGACAATCGAAAAGCACTTTGACAAAGACATATAGATTACCTAAATGCGGGATTGTAATTTTCATTGCGTTTTTTCCACCTTATCATATCGGTAAATGCCTCAATTCTCGTATTGATACCGGCTTCGCCCGAATGCTCGTCGAGTATCATCAGATAAAAAGGTATTCCGTTTCGTTTTGCATATCTTTCACACAAGTCCGCGATAAACGAATCGATGCCGCAGCCGAATGCCATTATATATATTATTCCGTCCATCTTGCGCTCAATGTAACCAAACAGCGCGCCAAGCTGGCGTTTGCCTAAAGACCAAAACATTTTTTTGCCTTTTATTCGCGAATATTTGTCTATCAAAGCGTCTTCAAAGCCTTCGGGAGTATAAACAGCCGCTTTGTATGCCGCCAGTTTGTTAAGTATATTTATATTGCTATAACTGTCGTATAGATTATACGAATGACCGAGAACTGCGATGTTCAAGTCGCTGGCAGTCGGTTTTGTGAGATGTGTGTTCTCCAATAATTCGGAAGGGAGCTTGCCGCTCTTCAGGGCGCTAATATATTCACGGTGCGCAGACAGCGCAAGTGTTGCCGCTTTTTGAATATTCTTCTTGTCCTGTGTTATATAGCTTGCGGCATCAAAAAAAGACTTTTTCAGCGAACGCTTAGATTTTCGCAGATTAACTTCGGTATCGATAATTGGCGGCAAGCCGGGTACCGAGAACTTTACCATCTCGGGCAGACCGCTGATTTTCGGGCATATATGCTCGCCTTTCGCTATACTTTTCAGTCGCGGGATAAATAGATAATCGGCTTTTCCGATTAAACTTTTTGCGTGTCCGTGGAACAGTTTCACGGGGAGACATGCGTCGTTAACGCAGTACTTAATACTATCGTTCATAATATCCTTTGTGGTTTTACTAGATAATATCACTTCGGCGCCGAGCGCTTCGAAGAAAGATTTCCATAAGGGATAATATTCGTAATAAAGCAATGCTCGTGGGATTGCGATTTTGATAATTTTACCTCCGCATTTTCCAAAATAGTATAGGTTGATAATGTGATTTTTATACCCCAGTAATTCCATTAGAGAATAATTCTGATACATTTTTAGAAAGCAAAATACTATATATTGACTATTTACTACATTAATAATATAATAATCATAATTAGTTGCAATATGAGGACATAACACAGAAATTTACCCTTAGCAATGATATATTAACACGACCCGATAAGGATAATACGTATGGTAAGTAAATTGAAAGCGGCAGCGGTAATAACAGTATTGATAATTTTATGTGTGTTTGTACTTTCCTCATGCGGAAAAGAAGAATACGCAAAGGCATATACGCTTAAAGAGTTGTACGCTGCTGCGGACGGCGAATATGACGCAATATCTATGGAGGATATTTATATTCCACCAAGCATGGATCTTCAAAAATTGGGACTTTTCTTCGCTAGTAACAGCGGTTGGGTGCGATACGACAGCGAAAACGTGCCTTTTGACTCGCAAAAACCGATAATAATATTCGCGCACGGTATGGGAACAGGGAGCTTCGGACCGTATAGAGCAAAGTGGCTTGCGGCGGGGTATAATGTAGGCTGCTTTATGTGGAGTCAGTTTTCTGACGACAGCCCGTTCATCGGACAATCAAAGGTATGGGGAATATACAACGGCAAAATGAGATGGAGTAAGAATTCGGGTGGTTACGAAAAGAATGATGTACCGTCTCATTCGGTAGCCGAGATATACGCCGCTTGTTATAACGATTTTATGTCGCAACACGATTTTTGCGGTAGCGAGATAAGACTGTACGGTCATTCGTTAGGAGCGCAGCTGACGGTAGCGCTATCGTCGTATTTTATGAGCGCAGTCGAGACGGGCAAGATGAATCCCGAATATCTTCCAGACCGTGTTAGTTTGCTTGACCCGTATCTTAGCAACGATATTGACGCTATATATGTTACTTGGCTTGACAAAACTCTTGAGGACTGCGGCTCGGTAAAAGCAACTCTTGATACGGTTATTAGGCTAAAAAACAAAGGCATTGCGGTAGAGCTGGTGCGCTCGTCACCTTGGGTTGAGATAGCAGCGCTCGCTTACAAGAGCGGTGAAGACGGATACAATGAAGCTCTCAAAGACGAGGTTGCGCATCTTAGTATTGATACGGGATTTTTGCCAAGCAAATACGGTATGATAGACGGCATTGCGGCGTGTCACGAGGTCGGCGAGGATTGGTACAGCGGCTCAATAGACAAAGGTCTATGGACGGATAATGCGGCTAACGCCTCGGGCGGATACGGTATATCATCCGTCACGCCAACAAGTTATACATATGCCAGAATGGGCAGTAAGTACGAGCTTGATATTAACGAAAGCGAAAAAGATTATAGCGACGATATTCAGCGTTCCGTTAATATCAACTCGGCAAAAATTGCGGGCTTTGTGTTCTTGGATAAAAACAGCAACGGTATAATGGACGATAGACTTTGCAACCGTCTAAGTAATGTAACGGTAACATTATACGAAAAGGGGAAAAAGAAACCCGTAACTACATATACAACAGGGACGAGCGGATATTACGAATTTTTGACCGAAGTTGGCAAGAATTATTACATAAAAGTTTCGCCGGTAAAGAATTACGCTTTTTCTCAAATAACAGATGCAGATAGTCTGTATATGAGTAATAATATAGGCAGTGACGGAATTAGCGCAATATTCACTCCTGCTAACAGCGCAAGCCTTATAATAGTCAACGCAGGTATAATAGCTAACTAATAATCAAAAATGCAATGTCTTGAACAAGCAACATTAATTATGGTTATTGCATTTAAATATTTTGCAATTTGTGTTTGCAAAACAGGATTTTTATAGTAGAATAATATAGTAAGTATGTGGAAGGGGTTTATGAAGAAACTATTATTGATAATGCTGATAGCTTTTGTAGGTATTTTGATTTTTTGCGGGTGCTCGAGTCCGGACTTAGACGATGTTTTTACAAAACTAAATAATGCCAAGACCATGGAAATTGAAATGGTAATGAGACAAGTGCAACCTAAAGAAAGCAGAGAACTGATGAGTATGTATGTGATTGCGAATGGAAAAGGAAAAGAAAAATATACATACACAAAAGCTGTAGTTGAGGAGAATACTAAGGAAGTTTACGTAGTAGACAATAATATATTCACTTGTCTTAATACAGTATTGCAATCAGCAGAACAGCAAGAAAGCACTATGTTTAATACCGAGCAAGATAAAATGGTAGAATTGTTTTCGCTAGACTTTGAGGAAATGCAGTATTCAATAACGACGGAAAAACTAGATAAAGACAGAACAAATTACATATATCAATTTAGCAAAAACGATTTAGCGAGTATGTTCGGCAATTTTTTGGGTTCGTCATATTTTGAAAGTTGCAAAATGAATTTAATTGTAAAAGACAGAACAAAACTTCCGGAGTCAATGTATATTGAGTTTGTATATAATGCAAATAATAAAATCACTTGCGACATTATATATAAAAACATAAATAAAACTATCAAAAAAAGTTTGCCTAAAGTCTTAAAAAGTATTAATCCAAAAGAGTTCGGAATAGAATATGATTTATTAAATGAGAATGAATATCAGGTTAGTAGGTATACCAACACTAATAATACCGTTGTTATACCTTCTACTTATAATGGATTACCGGTTACTTCAATTGGTAATAATGCATTTGCGTATAAAGAAACATTAAAATATGTAACGTTGCCCGAAAGTATTACAAGCATAGGAAATTATTGCTTTGCTTCCGGTAGTTTCTACAGCATAAGAAGAATAACGCTTTCAAAAAACTTAACTTATATAGGTAAGTATGCATTTTCTAATAGCAACAGCGAAATTATTTTTCCGAATGGCAGTGTAATAGAAGAAATCTCCCCATTTGCCTTTTATGAATATAAGGG
>SACC01000380.1 GCA_009928745.1 Clostridia bacterium | reverse complement strand
CGGGTACAGCGCAAAAATATAATAACGGCATAATCGACAGAGGCAAATACTTGTCTTCGTTTATCGGATTTTCCACAGTGGAGAACCCCGAATATATGATATATTTTATGGTAGATGAGCCACAGGGTTATATGTATTACGGCAGTCTTGTAGCTGCGCCTTATGTTGGAGAGATTTTTTCAAAAATTTTTGCATACAAGCAGATTGCTCCTACCGAAGAGATAAAAAGCTATGCGGAAGTAATTGTACCCGACCTTGTAGGAATGAGTCATGTCGAAGCAATGAGACTTATTAAGGCGCTCGGGCTGCATTATGAGGAGGATGGCGAGGGCGATATGATTGTTGCGCAATTCCCTTACGCAGGCACTGTCTGTACCACACAGAATGTACTTTATATCGGATTGTCATAAATTGTTATAAAAAACAGCTATTTGTCTAGTTTTATATTGTTGGGCTTTTGAATATATATTAGTGATAAAATAATTTAAAAGTAATAATATAGAGGTAACAATGAAACTGAAAAACATAATAAGAGGCATTAAAAACGCAAGAGTGACAGGCAACCAAAATATTGAAATTTCCAGTATTAAGATTGATACAGCGAAAATTGAACCCGGCGATTTGTTCGTTTGCTTGCGGGGAAGCACGGTTGACTCACATGACTTGGTTAGCGAGGCAATAGAAAGGGGAGCTGTGGCGGTAATATGCGAAAAGCATCTGGATTATCCGATAATTCAAGTATTAGTTGATAACTCCAGACAGGCGTTAAGCGCTGCCGCTGCCAATTACTATAACAATCCGTCTAAAAGCCTGAAAATTATCAGCATTGTAGGCACTAACGGCAAAAGCACAACAGCGTATCTACTTAACAAAGTTTTTAGAGCCGCAGGCTGTAAAACGGCGCTTATCGGCACAATAGAATACGACATAGACGGGGTAAAGTTTCCAGCTTTGCTTACGACGCCCGATCCGCTGGAGCTTCAGGAATTAATGCGAAAAATGGCAGATTGCGATGTCGAATATCTTTTTATGGAAGTATCCGCCCATTCGATATTTTACGACAAGGTTTACTCTATTCTCAACAAGGCAATAATATTTACGAATTTCTCGCAGGACCATCTGGATTTTTTCAAGGATATGCAGCATTACAGTGAGGTCAAAAAAAGTTACTTCAATATTAATAACGGTCTTTTGGGAGTTATAAATATTGACGACAACTTAGGTCTCGATATATTGCGCGAAAGCAAAATGCCGATGCTGACATACGGCATAAACAATCCGGCAGATGTATTCGCGATAGATATCAAAAGCTCAGAACAGGGACTCAATTTTGTACTTAATATGTTCGACATAGTGGAAAAAATCAATTCGGGAATGTGCGGAATGTTCAATGTATACAATATGCTTGCAGTATGTACGGTAGCAGGTTATATGGGTATTCCGTTATCCTACATCAAGAGCGTGCTTGAAAAGGACTGGTATGTGCCGGGAAGATTCAATATAACCAATCATAACGGCTACAGTCTGGTAATCGATTACGCTCATACCGAGGACGGATTGCTCAATCTGTTACAGTCGGCAAGGGTGCTTTGCAAGGAAAAAAAAGCTAATAACGGTATTCGGCTGCGGCGGCAACCGAGACAGAGGAAAACGCTCAAAAATGGGTAAAATAGCTTCAGAATTAAGCGATTATGTTATTATTACCAATGATAATCCGCGCTTTGAAGAGGAAAAAGCAATAGCGGGCGAGATTGAAGCGGGGATAATATCGGATTATTCTAA
>SACC01000379.1 GCA_009928745.1 Clostridia bacterium | reverse complement strand
GAATCGCCCAGCTGTAGCAGCTGGAATTTCCAAGATAGATAAACTCATCGTTCCCGCTGTTGCAAGCACTTGTACGTCCGCCGGACGGGATCAAGATACGTTCTCTGTCCCAAGGATTTTTCTGCCAGCCATCAAGTCTGTAACAGTCGAAGCTGTCAACATCCATGCCGTATGTTCTTGACGAGCAGGTAAACGTCTTCCCAAAATTATTGCTCAACACCATGTAGCAGCCGTTCTCCGCCATTTGTGAGCAATAACCGAAAAGCTTTTCCAGCAGCTCCGTTTTTGCCGCAGGAACACCCGCGGAAACCGATACTATATTGATTTTATCTTTAAATTTACGGTTATGTTCGATTATCATATCGAATGCCTTGAAATAATAATCCCAATACATGCCGTCGCTTGTAAACCAGTCGGGATAAGCGTAATAATACAGCTTTGCTCCGGGTGCGATCCCGGCAGTTTTACCGCAGGCGAAGGAAGCGCAGGTCATACCGTGAAAGTGATAGTCGTCGTTGCGTTCGTGTTCGCAAACAACGGAATATTCTTTAAGCGAAGCGGAAAATTCCGAATGTGTCCTCAGAATTGGCTTGTCAATCACCGCAATATTAACGCCTCTTCCGTCGATGCCGTCAGCGTGAAGCTTTTTTAACCCGAGCCCGGGATTTTTCATTTGCTCAAAAACCGCGTTGTAGGGATAATCGGTTATTCCCCAGATGGTGTTACTGTTAAAGGCAATACTAAACAGGACATCGTTTGATATATTCGTTAAATTTATGTCGGAAATATCTCGTTCGCAAAACCCCCAGATCGATCGGAGAGAGCCGGATTCGCTTATAAATTCACGCAGACTTGCGTCGGTAAATACCTCCGGAAGCTGATACATCGTCACTGTTCGTTTAATATCGTCCCTGTAACTCATTATAAAACTGCTCCTGTCATATATTGAAGGTTGCACTACAAGTAAATTATAATATATAAATGTTTCAAAAGCAAGCAAAGGTTGATTGCACCGTTGAATTGACAAATATATAGCTATGGAAATAAAAATATGTGCCGTTTGACCGAAAACCATATTTCCGGTATCGTCGGCACATATTAAAAAATCATAGATTCGCAGGTCCGCTATCTACAATACTTTAGTGATTTTATTAATTGATTTGATAAGCACCCTTCCGCCATCGGCATGGCATTCCATTGTCCTGCCGTAGCTGTCGCCGACATCCGAGCCGGTTATTTTAATTCCGAGCAGGTTCAGCGACGCTATGACGGAATCCCTGTTCTTGTCGCCTATGCGGTTCGTGCTGTTTATGAACATCTGAGCGCCGCCCGCGATTTTAGCGCTCATTCGATATACGGAAGCGCCGTTTGCCTTCATTATCCGCACAAGCTCGTTGATGGCGGTGTCGGCGAATTTATATATATTTGTATCATGCGGACAGGCGGAAACGGTCGGTAAAAGAATATGAGACAGACCGATTATACGAGAGACAGGATCAAATAAGCAGGTTCCGATACATGAACCGAGAGCGTAGGTTATTAATATATCGTCTCCCGAAGCTATTTTCAAGTCGGATATACCGACGGTTATTAAATTCCCCACTGTTATTATACTGCTCCCAAACTTTTTAATATGATACTCAGCGAATCGACTTCCGGAATCATAATAAGGTGGCTTGTTATTTTAAAGTTGTGTAATTTGCTTACTTCAATTTGAAGCTCCTCGATTTTGTTGTTTTGAAATTCGATAATAGTTCCACAACACTTACAAATCATATGATCATGATG
>SACC01000378.1 GCA_009928745.1 Clostridia bacterium | reverse complement strand
GGTAGTGTTCCTGCCTCGTTCTATTCTTGACAAATCGCCTATTTCCTGATTGGTTTTGCAGAACAAATTAAGCAGAGTTGACTTACCTACTGCTGACTGACCGGCAAGACACACCACACCTGAAAGCATCTTTTTTAGCTCGGGTAAGCCTTCGCCAGTAACTGCGGATACCGTAGTTGTTTTCGCAAGCTTTCCATACACTTTATGCAAATACTCAAGTTCCGCTTCGTCCAAATCAATCTTATTATAACACAAAACGGGTGTAATTGAATACTCCGCCGCAAAAATCAAAAGTTTGTCCACAAGCATCCAGTCCGCAGCAGGAGTAGGCGCAATAACAAGAATAATCATATCGATATTAGACACAGGAGGTCTGATAAGCTGATTCTTTCGCGGCAAAATGTCGTCTATAATATAAGTGCCTTTAATGAAGGCAACATTTACTTCATCGCCGACAAAAATCTTATCGCTTATATGCAATTTGCCGCGGGCAACACAGGACAAAACTTCCTTGCCGCAAAGCACCTTGAACCGACCGCCAACGCCCTTGATAACCTTTCCTTGCAATAGTTTATTTGCCAAGATAACTCCTTCTTAATTGCCCGCAGGCTCCGTCTATATCCTCACCCATCGTGCGCCTTATCGTCGCCGATATACCCTCGTCGGTCAAGCACTCCAAAAAAGCTTTGGTTGTCGCGCTGTCCGCGCCTTTTAAGCCCTTTTCTTTAACATAATTAAGCACAATTAAATTAATATGCGACGGGAATCCCTTGACGCGAGCGGCTAGTTCTTTTGCGTGAATTAAGCTGTCATTTACTCCTCTTATCAGCGAATACTCGAATATTACGCGTCGTCCTGTCGCCTCAAAGTATCTTTTCGCCGCGCTAATTATTTTGTCGATTCCGTACGCTTTGTTAATCGGCATGAGCTTCTCTCTTATTATATCATTAGATGCGTGAAGTGAAAAGGTCAAAGTAACATATAATTTGTCTTCTATCAATTTATCCACTCCCTCAAGCAATCCGCAAGTGGACAGGCTTATATTACGAATACCGATATTAAGTCCTTCGCCGCTGTTTAGCAGACGCAAAAATCTTGCCGTATTGTCATAATTATCGAACGGCTCGCCGCTGCCCATAAGCACAACGTTAGTAATTGCGCGGGTCTTTAGATTGCCGCCGTTATCGGCGTTGGCAAGCAGTACCTCCGCAAGCATCTCACCCGCCGAAAGATTGCGGATAAGTCCATCAAGCCCTGAAGCACAAAAAGCGCAATTCATACGGCATCCCACCTGTGTGGAAACGCAAAGCGTGTTACCGTATTTATACCGCATAAACACACCTTCGATAATATTGCCGTCATTAAGCTCGTACAGATATTTCACCGTACCGTCTTTTGAAGTTAGCTTTTCGCGGATGGTTACTCCGAGTCCCGCAAAGCCCTCCGCCGCAAGTTTATCCGCAAGCGATTTTGGAATATTCGATATTTCGGATAATTCTTTACCCGAATGCAAGCCTTCGTAAAGCTGCAAAGCGCGGAAAGGCTTCTCGCCGTAATCTGCCAACAGTTTTTTTAGCTCCTCTAAGCTGTAATCTGCGAGTATTTTCATAACGTCCTCACCATTCTTGCAATGAAAAAGCCTTCGTAGCCTTCCCCGTTATTTTGGAACTGGTACATACCGTTATTCTCTTCGCTGATATTCATCCCGTCCAGCACAAAATCCAAATTTTCCGATAAGAACGCTGTAACTACTCCCACATTCTCCTGCTTAATATTCGTGCAGGTGGAATAT
>SACC01000377.1 GCA_009928745.1 Clostridia bacterium | reverse complement strand
CGCTTAGGTCATGTGTTGCCGTCACGGAAGCATTGTGAGCTGATCCATCATAAGTTCCCAAGTATCCGCTTGAAGCAGATATCGTCGGAGCATCCAATGCCCAAACAGCCGTCAAAGTTATGTCTGAAGTGACGCTTATCTCATCGTCGGCTAAGTAAGTAGTATCAAGATAACTCCATCCGCTGAAGGTGTATCCCGTTTTGCTTAGGCTGCCCGTATTCCCTAATACAGTCAGCGTGTCGCCTGTTAAGTATGCGGTTGCATCTGTCGGGACGGCGCCGCTTTCACTGCCGTTAGGTACATACGTTACAGAATAGCTTGAAGACAGATACTTTTCATCATTTAGTACTATTATTGTATAAGTATCAATATCCGTATCTATTGTTCCGGTGCTTTCGGTATTTGCCCAGTCGCCGGTTATCGTGCCCGCGGTCTCCATCGTTACTGAGACCTCTCCGGAAAAGGTATCTGTTATATTGATTATCTTTTCTGACGGAAGATATATATTGTTTGCCGAGCCGCCTTCTATTGCAAATGTTTCAAACGATAATGTTCCGCCGCTTACGTTATCGGTAACAGTTGCTTCGCCTGAAAGGTTAAATGTTCCGTCTGCATAAATGCCACCGCCGTTATAATCCTCTCCGGCGGTATTCCCGGTTATTGTGCCGCCGCTCATTGTTAAAGTGCCGTTATTATATACGCCGCCGCCGTTATTTGTTGCCGTATTTATTAATAATGTGCCTCCATTAATGTCGAGTATTCCGTTGTTGTATATACCGCCGCCGTTTTCAGCATAATTGAAAAGAATTACGCCGCCGTTAATGGTAAGCGTGCCGTTATTATAAATACCGCCGCCGTTGCCGCTGTTATTTCCTCCGATAATTCCGCCGCCCGAAACTGAGTCGGATATAATTAAATTCCCATCGTTTTTAATAACGAAACCGTTTACTATTGAAGACATAACAGCACGACTGATAACAAAACCGTTTAACTCGAGATTAATATAATCATCTGGCGAAACATAGATATAATCGTAACTTGTGTCGTCCACCGTAAGTCCAAAACTGCTCTCTGAAGCATCAAGAAAGGAGTGCAATTTTACTGTTGCCGGATTGCCCGAAGACGTCGCGGCATCTGTAGCGGCAGTCCAAGCCGCAGCAAAATCAAAGTAATTTACGGTTACTGAGTCATATTGGACAGTATACGCAATAAAAGTTTGTTCGCTCTCATATACGTCAATCAAATATTGTCTGATATCGGGGATAATTGTTCCGGTACTACCAGAAGAAGTCCAATCTTCAGTTATCGTGCCGCTTGTCGGAACCACACTGACCGTCCCCGTGAATGCGCCTGTCATATTAATGATTTTTCCGTCCGGGAGATATAGATTTGATTCGGAATCAGAATTAATATTTTCATCAATTACTGCCGTCCCCGAAAGATTAAAGATTCCGTCATTATATACTCCGTATCCCATAGTATTCCCGGTAATCTCGCCGCCGCTCATATTGAAGGTACTTGTTGTCGATATACAAACACCGCTGATTGCTCCTCCTGTATTTCCGGTAATTTCGCCGCCGCTCATATAGGTTGTGCCAAAATTAGTTATACCGCCGCCGTTACCTGAAAAACCGTCTCTGTTACCGAATGCTTCGTTATTGGATATCGCTCCTCCAGTCATATAGAAAGTGCCGTAATTGCTTACGCCGCCGTCGTGTTTTGCGCTATTGCCGGATATTATGCCCCCTGCGAGTTTGAAAGTACCATAATTGTTTATGCCGCCGCCGTTGCCG
>SACC01000376.1 GCA_009928745.1 Clostridia bacterium | reverse complement strand
GATTCCGACGGTATAGGTCTTGTCTGCGGCAGGCGAGGCTTCCGCTGAAGCAGCAGGGCTTTCTGCCGTTTTTGCAGTGCCGCAGGCTGCCAGTGACAGCACCATCATTGCGGCGAGCAGGAGCGCGATTGATTTCTTTTTCATAGTTTTACTCCTTAAATTCGTTTTTGATATAAAAAGGCAGCCCGCCTTTTCAGACGAGCTGCCGAATATCCGCTTAAATGCAATATGGCTCTATCGTTCTGTTATGGCATGCCTATTCTTTTTTTCATAGGTAAAAAAGTAATAATAGGCATAGCTAAATCGGCCCGCCTCAATGCGGACGTTGTTCATGCTGTAAGAAGTAGTATTGCGCATTGTATGGGCCTCCCTTCGATAAAGCTTTGTTTTGTTGTTCATCAGTATATTTCTTTAAATCCCCAAAGTCAACTGTGACAATTGCCAAAATAAACACTATATGTGGGACGATAATTCGGATCATGCACCAGTAATGAGCTGACATATGGAATAATTAGGCATATATGATTAAAGCTGCGAGATTGCGGAATTGTATGCTGATTAAAATTTAATTAATTATTTGTATAATCATGGAATTTTAAAGTACTATTAAGGATAGCAATGTATAATATAGTAAAATATGACAGTCTAAGCCTGTTTTCCTAGCTTATAAAAAACATATGAAAATAATACGGTCAAGGTGGTATTTATTATGAGTTTAACGGTATCCGCAAATTCACAGTATTTATACGATGCATATATCCTTGCCAAGAGCGATACATACAAAGAGTATGCGGTTGACTCATCCGCGCTATTGAAAGAGAAATATAATGTTTCAAATTATACAAATGCACTTGAAGCTCTCAGCAATGCGGATTCCGTTAGTATCGCTTCAATAACTAACGTTGACAGCTACGTCAAAAGCACTTATAAGCTAAGCCAGCTCGACAGCTATGAGACTTTAAGCAGTTCTACGGCCACAGGAATTACTTCTTTGCTGAACGGTGAAGCAAGCGCAGAGGATATTTACGGCCTTATTGGGGCGGAAAATGCAATTACAGCGGATGCCGTTATATCTTCGCTTTCAGGGACTAGCTCTGGCACAGTCTCCAGTTATTATTCATACTTGAGCGAAAGCGGAAGTGTTTTGAATTTATTAGTGTAATAACGTAAAAAAACTAATTATTTGCTCTTGTATTTGTTTGTTTCAGTAGAATAAATAGGTTTGAGGCAAGGTGCTGATACCGGAATAATCGAAATTCCGATTTTTTACCTTATTTTAAGGGGTTACTTATATGAGTTATAGTGTGGATACTATTAACAGCGAGAGCAGCAGCGCCAGACTGCAGCAGGCACAGCAGGAAAAAATCCTTCAGATGCAGCAATCCAAAGAAGCCAAAATTCAGCAAAACGGTACAAAGGTAGAAGACTCAAAGGCGCTTGCCGCTTCAGAGAACATAACCGATACGATAGAAATCAGTGACGAAGGTAAAATGGCGCTTGAGCAGATAAAAGCCGCCAAAGCCGACAGCAAAGATATCGTCATTGCACCTAAAACAGAGCTTACCGAAACAACGGAGACGACTGAAACCGCTTCGGCGAACAGTGAGACCACCTCTACGGAATCGGCAGTTTCAGAGCTAATCGATGAAGAGGACGATGTCACCGCTTCCGACCTTTACACGATGACCGAAAGCGAGCTTCTCTCTCTGGTTTCCAACAGAACCATTACCCGCAAGGAGATGCAGGTCGAGCTGCAGCGCAGAAACGAATTCGCATAAACGCATAGCTTAAATC
>SACC01000375.1 GCA_009928745.1 Clostridia bacterium | reverse complement strand
TCCTCACCCGTAGATAAAAATTCCGCAAAAACAATAATAAGCAGAATACTGGAAATGATAAAATAGAAAGAAAAAAGCGGCTGAGAGCCGCTTTTTTAGTGAGTGTTACGCTAAAATTCTAGTCATCTAGCATACGGCCTGTTTCGAAGTAGTAACTGACTCTGTTAGGTCTTGAGGGCATCATTTTTGCTACAAGACTGAACAGAACTACCGCAGTTGAGCCGCCTATTACCGCTGTTGAATAAGCATTGTCCAAATTAATTGGTCCGCCGATTTGCGTCAGTAGCGTAGCCGTCATTATACTGAGTACCGATGCGATAAAGCCGTACTTTGCATTGCGTGTGAAGATAAAGGCAAGCAAGCCTATCATTAATGCGTAATAGACATTGACCGTACTCCAAAGAGTGCTGTTAAAATATGCGCTTAACCTTGTGGCGCCGTAGAGTAAGCCTGCAAGAACTATAGTAATTAACAAGCATAACAGGCGGTTACTGATTTTACCTTTAAGAAGCCATAGGAAAAAGGTCATAACAAAAAGAAGCGCTGACCCTAAGCTAAAATAAAAGTTTCCGATACTAAGTGTAGGTACGAAGTTTAAGCCGATAATTGTTGCAAAAATCAATACCAAGCCCAATACGGGTATGTTAAAATCTCTTAGAGCGTTGCTTCCTATACCGATGAGAGCCATAACTCCCAATACTACCAAAATTACTGAACTGATAATCATAATTAATCTCCTTTGTACCGCTAGAATGTGAATATATTAGCGAAATATTCATTGATATAAGTTTTTTTGGAGTTAATTTGCTTTACAACGTCTGCTTATTCAAATATAATTAAATGAAATACGAATATACATAGGAGGTTGTAAATGGCGAAAGTAACTATCGCAAAGGAGACTTGCAAGGGTTGCGGTTTATGCGTGATGGCATGTCCGAAAAAGATTTTGCGCCTTTCTGATTCTGTTATTAACAACAACGGATATTTTATTGCAGAAATTTTTGACCAGGGAAGCTGCATAGCTTGCGCGAATTGCGCTGTAATGTGTCCCGATTGCGCAATAACAGTGGAAAAATAGATTAAACATTATCAAAAAACCTAAAGAGTAATTTTTGGAGGTAAAAAAATGAAAGAACTGATGAAAGGCAACGAAGCTATTGCAGAGGCCGCCGTAAGAGGAGGTTGCAGAGCTTTTTTCGGTTATCCGATAACGCCTCAAAACGAAATCCCCGAATATATGAGCTGGAGAATGCAAGAGGTAGGAGGCACTTTCGTTCAAGCAGAGAGCGAAGTAGCCGCAATTAATATGGTATACGGCGCAGGCGGCGCGGGAGAGAGGTCTATGACCAGCTCATCTTCTCCCGGTATCAGCCTAAAGCAGGAAGGAATAAGCTATATTTGCTGCGCAAGAATACCTTGCGTTATAGTCAATATGGTACGCGGAGGCCCTGGACTCGGCGGTATTCAACCTGCTCAGAGCGATTATTTCCAGGCGGTTAAGGGCGGCGGACACGGTGACTACAAAATGCTGGTTTACGGACCCAACAGTGTGCAGGAATGTGTGGATATAATGTATAACGCATTCGATAAAGCCGATAAGTACAGAGTACCCGTTATGATACTTGGCGACGGAATGTTAGGACAAATAATGGAGCCTGTCGAGCTTCCCGAAATGAAGGATATCACTAAGCTTCCGAAAAAGTCTTGGGCAACCTACGGTGACGGAGCAGGCGAGGACAGAAGAATAATTAATTCTCTTTTAATCGAGCCTGATATGCTGGAAAAGCATACTCACG
>SACC01000037.1 GCA_009928745.1 Clostridia bacterium | reverse complement strand
GAATTATATGAAGCATTATTCCCATCCCGTACATCACGAGATCCGCGTTAAACAGACCAAGTGGGTTGTTATGCGCTTTCCTACAGAGGGTATGAGTCAGCAGAGCGGTATGAGTACGGAGGCTTTTGGCAAATTTTACTATGACGTATGTTGTCTTGATTATGCAAAGATGGGCGAGGCTATGAAGCCGCTTATCGACTTAATCGTAAGAACCGATAAGGTGCGTCTTGTTGCCAAGGATACCGATTTAAGCTTCTCAATAAAAGGTGTCGGAGCAGTAGCCTGTTGCGGTCACTGTAATATTCCTGACGGCGAGGTATATACAGCGCCCGTTAAAAACAGCGTTAACGGGTATATTCATTATAACGCGCCCTCAATCGAGAATGGAATTAAGTTCGAAGATGTCCGTCTAGTATTCAAGGATGGCAAGATTGTTGAAGCAACCGCTAATTTTAGTGAGGAAGCCAACAAAATATTCGATACTGACGAGGGCGGCAGATATGTCGGAGAATTCGCGCTAGGCGTTAACCCGTATATTGTTAAGCCTATGGGAGATATACTATTTGACGAAAAGATAAGCGGTTCCATACACTTTACGCCCGGCGCATGCTACGACGAGGCGCCGAACGGCAATCAAAGCGCGATTCACTGGGATTTGGTGCTTATCCAGACTCCCGAGTACGGAGGCGGCGAGATATATTTTGATGATATCCTGATAAGAAAAGACGGACGGTTTGTTATACCCGAGTTAGCGGGACTCAATCCGGAAAACTTAAAGAGCTAACTACAAATATTTACTGTGGAGAAGGGACAAAATAAAATAAATGATTAGAAACGATTTGAGAAATATTGCGATTATTGCGCATGTAGACCACGGCAAGACCACATTAGTTGACGAAATGCTTAAGCAAGGCGGTATTTTCCGCGCCAATCAGCAGGTCAACGAACGAGTAATGGACAGTAACGACCTTGAACGCGAGCGAGGCATTACTATTTTGGCGAAGAACACCGCGGCATATTATAAGAATACAAAAATTAACATTATAGACACTCCCGGTCACGCGGATTTTAGCGGTGAAGTGGAGCGTATTCTTAAGATGGTTAACGGAGTGCTTTTGCTGGTTGACGCTGTGGAAGGACCCATGCCGCAGACCAGATTCGTGTTGCAGAAGGCTTTGGATTTAGGTCACAAAATTATACTTTGCGTCAACAAAGTAGACAGACCTGACGCCGATGTTAAGCGTGTTGTTGATGAGATTCTGGGATTGCTGATTGACCTCAATGCTGACGAAGAGCAGTTCAACAGTCCTATCGTTTACTGCAGCGGCAGACACGGTACCGCGTCTATGACCATAGAGCAGAAAAGCGATTTGACAGACCTTTTTGAGACTATAGTTAATCACGTGACGCCTCCCGAAGGGGATGAGAAGGGCAAAACTCAGGTGTTGATATCAAGTATTGACTACAATGAATATGTGGGCAGAATAGGTATCGGCAGAGTTGAGCGCGGTACAATTGCTACCGGTCAGGAAATAATGATATGCGATTTTCATAATACAATACAGCCTTATAAATCAAAAGTTGTAACCCTAATGCAGATAGACGGCTTGAAAAGAGTACCTGTCAATTCGGCAATGGTTGGAGATATTATATGTATCTCAGGCTGCGCCGAACTAACAATCGGCAATACAATTTGCGCTGTTGACAGCGTGGATCCCGTTGTTTTTATGAAGATAGGCAAGCCCACTCTCGAGATGCGCTTTATGGTGAACGACAGTCCGTTCGCAGGCAAAGAGGGCAAATTCATAACTACAAGACATCTCCGCGAAAGACTGTTCAGAGAGCTTCTAAAGGATGTATCTTTGAAGGTTGAGGACACTCAATCTACCGATACTTTTATTGTTAAAGGCAGAGGCGAAATGCATCTGTCGATATTAATCGAGACAATGCGCCGCGAAGGATACGAATTCGCAGTGTCAATGCCGCGCGTACTTTTCCAGTATGAAGACGGCAAAAAGTTGGAGCCGATGGAACAGCTGATTATTGACGTTCCTGACGAGTCTGTCGGCGTAGTTATGGAGAAAATCGGAAGCCGTAAGGGTGAATTCAGGAATATGTCATTGCTAGGCTCGCGCAAACGACTGGAGTTCAGCATACCGGCGCGCGGACTTATAGGCTATAAGAGCGAATTTATGACCGACACCAAGGGAGAAGGTATTCTTAATACACTTTTCATGGGATATGAAGAGTATAAGGGCGATTTATCGCGCCGTAATTGCGGATCGCTTATCGCTTACGAAACGGGCGCTGCGGTTACCTACGGACTATTCAACGCGCAAGACAGAGGACCTCTGTTCGTTGGTCCGAATACTCAGGTTTATGAAGGTATGGTGGTAGGAGCTACTCCCAAAGCTGATGATATAGTGGTCAATGTGTGCAAGAAAAAGCACGTAACCAATATGCGCGCATCGGGCACCGACGAAGCGCTAAGGCTGATTCCGCCTAAGAGAATGAGCTTAGAGGAAATGTTAGAATTCATTGACGAGGACGAATATCTTGAAGTCACGCCCAAAAATTTGCGCATACGTAAGGCTACATTGAGCAATATGTACAGAGCGAAAGAACGCAATAAAAAATAATAACTAAGCACACAGCATTAACTAAAAGTAACGAGGTTTTTATGGTAAGAACAAGATTTGCGCCCAGTCCTACGGGTTTTATGCATATAGGCAATCTAAGAACTGCGCTATACGCCTATTTGTATGCGCGAAGCAACGGCGGCAAGTTTATCATAAGAATAGAGGATACCGATCAGGAAAGATATGTTGAGGGAGCTGTTGAAGTAATATTCAACACATTGCGTCAGGCGGGTATAGATTATGACGAGGGTCCCGATAAGCAAGAAGGCAATTATTCGTACACACAAAGCGAAAGAAAACCCATTTATGCCGAATATGCGAAGCTGCTTGTATCGTTAGGCGGCGCATATCATTGCTTTTGCGGAAAACGCAATAATACAGACGGTTCAATGAACAAATACGACAAGCATTGTCTTAGCTTGTCAAAGGAAGAGGTTGCGGCGCGTCTTGCAGCCGGAGAGTCCTATGTAATAAGACAAAATATACTTTCCGAAGAGGGAGTGAGCGAATACGAAGATATGGTATACGGCAGCATCAAAGTCCCTTATAAGGATATGGAGGACGCTATACTTATCAAAAGCGACGGTATGCCGACTTACAATTTTGCTAATGTTGTCGACGACCATCTGATGGATATTACGCATGTAATACGCGGCAACGAATATCTTTCATCGACTCCCCAATACAATCTTTTGTACGATTCGTTCGGATGGCAAAGACCCCGATATATACATTTACCCCCGATAATGAAGGATAAGGAGCGCAAGCTCTCCAAGCGTTACGGCGACGCTAATTTTGACGATTTTGTCAAGAAAGGTTATTTGCCTGAAGCGGTTGTGAACTATATCGCCTTGCTTGGTTGGAGTCCAAAAGACAATACCGAAAAATTGACTATGGAGCAGCTCAAAACATTGTTTAATGTAGAGGGAATCTCTTGCAGTCCGAGTATCTTTGACGAGCCGAAGTTGCGCTGGCTAAACAGCGAGTATATACATTCTCTAACACCTCAAGAGTTTTGCGACCGCGCGACACCGTTCTTTGACAAGAGCAAAATCGCTGGGAAAGTTGATTATCTATTCTTATCCTCATTGCTAATCCCCAGGGTTGAAGTGTTTTCTGATATCCCCGTACTTGTTGATTTTTTGGCTGAATACACTGATTATGATCTGGAGCTTTTTGCGCACGAAAAGAATAAGATAACCAAAGAACTGGCTAAAGTAGTATTACAGAGTATTTTGCCCGCGCTTGAGGGCGTTAGTGAGTGGAGTAACGAAAATCTTTTTGCCGCGCTGACTGTTGAGGCGGAGAAGCGCGCCTATAAAAAGGCGCAAGTATTGTGGTGTGTAAGAATTGCAGTAACAGGCAGAGTCAATACACCGGGCGGCGCAACCGAGATGGCGGTGCTGCTTGGCAAAGAGGAAAGCCTTAGCCGTATAAAAAGCAGTATTCAGAGGTTATAAAATAATCATTTATTGAATACCATTTTATTAATAAAGGTAAGTAAATAGAAAGCGAAAAGTTACAAAAAGCCAGTAAACCAAGTAGCAGAATTGAATATTTTATGTCTATAAAGAAATCTTATATTTTGAAATCACATTTAATTTTCGCCGCAATAGCTATTAGTTATTGCGGTTTTATTTGTTCTTTTATCAACACACCTTTATCAGGGATAAGGTGGTAGGCTTTGCCTCCAGAGGTCAGCGCTCCGTCTATTTTGCCGTTTCTAATGACTATTGCCGAATTACTTTCCAGTCCGATTGCGGGCGTATTGTTTGCAAGCACAACTTTGTCAAATTCTACTCTTTCCTCGTAATGGGGAGACACAAAGCCCTCAATAATGCCTAAACCCTCAATAATCGTGTAATCGTTGCTTTCTCCGCGTATTATATAATAATCAGTGTACATTGTATTGAACCAGCATATTGCGCCGGCAGACAATCCTGCAATTGGCACACCCCGCTCATACGCCGCGATAATCATACGGTCGACGCCCGTTGCCTTCCACAGTTCAAGCATATGCTTTGTATCGCCGCCGCCTACATATATGAGGTCGCATATACTAATTTTTTCGTAGATTTTTTCTATGCTCATTTCGTTGCGGGTAAGGAGAGCCACATCCGCTTTTATATCGAAAACTGAAGTATATGTTTTGCGGAATGAATTAAAATATGGCTTGCTGTCATGACTTGCCGTAGGGAAAAACAGCGCCGTTGCTCTTTTTTCGCCCGCATGGGCTTTTGCAAGTCCTGCAATATATCTGTCAATCTCAAGTGTTTCTCTCTTTCTTATCTCGCCGCCGCCGATTGCAACAATAATTTTATCCATAGACGCTCCATATTAATATTTATTAAATACTAACATAATATCAGCTTGATAATCAATTATTTGTTGACGAAAATGCGGTCCTATGATAAGATTAATAATTGTTATAGGAGATTATATGAAGCATATTGATATCAAGGATATTTTAGGAAAATCGTATACCGATAAGGAAGTTACTGTGTGCGGTTGGGTCAGAACCTCAAGAGATTCTAAGAACGTTGCATTCTTAGAGCTTAACGACGGGACAACCCTTAAGCATCTTCAAATAGTTGTTGATAAAGCATTATTTAATAACATAAACGACTTTTTGCGTGTTGGCACCGCAGTAAAAGTGCAGGGAAGTGTCGTAAGCACGATATCAGGCGAGGGGTTGGAGATTAACGCAAAGAGAATTGAAGTGCTTGGAGAATGTCCGCTTGATTATCCTTTGCAGAAGAAAAGGCACACTCTTGAATATCTTCGTACAATACCGCATTTGAGATTGCGTACTAACACCTTTAATGCGGTATTTCGCGTGCGGTCAGCGGTGTCTGCGGCAATTCATGAATATTTTCAAAACAATAATTTTGTATGGATACATACCCCCATACTTAC
Source organism: Clostridia bacterium (assembly GCA_009928745.1). Lineage (GTDB taxonomy): Bacteria > Bacillota > Clostridia > Christensenellales > CAG-1252 > SACC01. Next base: position 3,894 of record SACC01000037.1, on the reverse strand, counting down.
CGGCAGCGACTGCGAGGGGGCTGGCGAAGTATTCAAGGTAACAACGCTCGGTTACGCTCCCGAGTATAAGAGCGAGGACGAATATTATACCGCCGATTTTTTTGGCAAGAAAGCGGGATTAAGCGTATCGGGTCAGCTTGAGGGTGAGGTTGCCGCTCTGGCGATGGGCAAGATATATACTTTCGGACCCAGCTTCCGCGCCGAGAACAGCAACACGCCGCGTCACCTTGCAGAGTTTTGGCATATTGAGCCGGAGGTTGCCTTTGCGGAGCTTCCCGATATCATAGAGCTTGCTGAAGATATGGTCAAATATATTCTCAAGACGGTTATGACAAAATGCAAAGAGGAGCTTGCCTTCTTTGAGAAAAATTATGAGGCAGGACTTATTGAAAAATTAAGCAATGTTGTCAATAACAAATTCGAGGTGCTTGATTACACAAAGGCGATAGAATTATTAAAAAATGCCGAAGTGGAGTTCCAATATAAACCCGAATGGGGCAGCGATCTCCAGACTGAGCACGAGAGATACATTACCGAGCAAATTTATAATAAGCCGGTATTTGTGATCAATTATCCCAAGGTCATAAAATCCTTCTATATGAAGCAGAACGCAGACGGCAAAACCGTTGCGGCGACTGATTTATTAGTGCCGGGCGTTGGCGAGATAATCGGCGGCAGCGAAAGAGAAGCCGATTATGTTAAGCTTATGCAGGCGGTCGACGAAAGAAAAATGCCTATCAGCGCATACGAGGATTATATTGCGCTAAGAACATACGGCTCTGTGCCGCATGGCGGTTTTGGCTTAGGTCTGGAAAGAATTATTATGTATATGACAGGTATGAGTAACATCCGCGATGTTATTCTGTATCCGCGCACAGTAAGTTCATTAAGATAAGGAGGCATTATGCAGATAACAATACCGGAGGGTTACAATACCCCGCTAAACATTCGTGAGACAGAAAGAGCTATCAAATTGACAAGACAATTATTCGAGAGCAGATTGTCAGATGCGCTCAATCTTGAAAGAGTAAGCGCGCCGATTTTCGTTAAGGCAGGCGAAGGCATCAATGATGATCTTAACGGAGTGGAAAGGGCGGTAGAATTCGATATACTTGATATTGAAGGCGTTAACGCGCAGATAGTGCAGAGCCTTGCAAAATGGAAAAGAGTATCATTGAAGAATTACGGCTATTCTGTTGGCGAGGGACTTTACACCAATATGAACGCTATTCGCCGCGATGAAATAACCGATAACATACATTCAATCTATGTTGATCAGTGGGACTGGGAGAAGGTAATCAGGCGCGATGACAGGAACTTTGAATATCTCCAAGAAGTCGTCAATAAGATTGTGAATGCAATCGTTGATGTAAAAGAAGAGATTAAGATGTTATTCCCTGCGCTTAAGGGCAAGCTGAAGCGCGAAGTATCCTTTATTACTTCACAGCAATTAGAAGATATGTATCCCGAGCTTGATGCAAAAGGCAGAGAATACGCCTATCTCAAAGAACACAAAACGGTATTTATTATGCAGATAGGAGATAATCTTGCGAGCGGAAAACCACATGACGGCAGAGCGCCCGATTATGACGACTGGGCGCTTAACGGAGACATACTATTCTGGAATGACGTATTGGGAATAGCTTTTGAGATATCCTCAATGGGTATAAGAGTCGATGAGCAATCCTTATCTGAACAGCTAAAGAAAAGCGGCAAGGAAGACAGAACGAAGCTCAAATTCCACAAAATGCTGTTGAACGGCGAACTGCCGCTCTCAATAGGCGGCGGCATCGGTCAGTCAAGGCTTTGTATGCTTATACTGGAAAAAGCGCATGTCGGAGAAGTGCACTCATCAATCTGGCCTGCCGAAATGGAAAGCATCTGCAGTAAGAACGGAATACAACTATTATAAACCCGACAACATAGTTTTGCGGCAAGTTCGTTAATAACTAAAAAATGTATAATGTGAGAGCCGTAGCAATGGTTTTCACATTATTTTTTATGTAATTTACTTCAATTATTAAAAGAAATATTACTTTTGTGATATAATATCAGTATTGTATTTTTACAAGGAGATTTATGAAAAAAGCTATCAGATTTATAATGTTATGCATGTTAGCGGCTATTATAATATTAAGCAGCTGTGGTTGCATCAATATCCCCAAGACATATTCGGGCGAAGGCATTACAATCACAATGGGCTCAGGCTTTAAGGAAAAGGCAGAGGCAAGTTCAACTATTTATTGGGAAAGGTCGGACGCAATGCTTAAGGTAATTAAAGAGACTTTTTCAATGCTTGCGACAGCGGGACTCAATAGATATTCCTCACTTTTGGAGTATATGGAGGCAGTACTTAATAATAACGATTACGGCAGCGTAGCGGTGCAAAGAACGGAGAGTGATAAGTTTTTGTATATGACCTATGAGTATACTGTTAATAATGTAAGTTATTTTTATCTATCGGCAGTATATAAAGGCACAGATGCTTTTTGGCTATGCACCTTTGCGTCTTTAAGTTCAGAAAAAGAAAAGTTCGAACCAAAATTCCTTGCTTGGGCAGAAACTGTAACGGTAGCATAGACATTTTATTTACAGCTAATAAGGTCATTGCGTACTAAGTTCCTGCCGCTTAAAGTTGCGTTAAAGGGATAAAGGCGCAATGACTTTTTATTATAAAACGTTAATAATTTAGATAAGCTATAATTATAAGTTTTAATTATAATAAAGAATATTATTTTGCAAAAAATATATATATGTGCTAAAATAATAATAATGTTACGGGAGTATTTATGGCGTTGTGGGAGTTCAAAATCAAAGCGGATAAGCAAGAGATACCTGCTGTTGTAGAAAGTATCAAGGCTAAACTTGCAAGGGTTAGGGCTTTTAACCGAGAGGCTATAATTGCCGTGTCGGTAGAAATGCTCAGTAATATTGCCGAGTACGCCTATAGCGGAGAGGGTTATATTATAATTGAACTAATCAAAGCGAAAGACAAGGTAACAATAACTTTTAAAGACAGCGGCAGACCTTTTAATCCCGGTGACGTACATAATACAGAACAGAAAGACGGAAGAGGACTTGGAATTATTATAGCCCGCAATATGACTGACCGTTACGATTACACATATTGTGACGGAATGAATATTTCGGTTTTTGAAAAAAATATCTAGGAGAGGATATGGAGGCATTGAACAATTTTTTTGAAACAAAAGGAGTACTGTTAGCGCAGTTGATTGCGCTATTTATATTCGGACTTGTTTTCATACAGCTTTTTAATAAAACTGCCAAAAAAATAGCTATAAAAACCGCGCTTGAAAGGTCACTCGCTTATTTTATTGTTTCTTTGCTGAATGTTTTCTTATATTTTGCATTAATAATCTGGATATTTTCCCTTCTGGGCTTCTCAACAGCGAGCTTTGTCGCGCTGTTTTCCGCCTTTGCATTAGCTTTATCCCTTGCGCTTAAAGACAGCTTGTCGAATATCGCCAACGGCGTAATCCTTGCTGTATCCAAGCCTTTTAAGGCAGGCGACTGGATAAGCGTTGCGAATACGGACGGAATAGTAAAAAAGATTGGCATATTCTATACTCAAATTGTGACTTTTGATAATAAGGTAATCACCCTTCCCAACTCTCAGGTTATGAGCAGTACTATTACTAATTTCTCCGCAAGAGCGACAAGACGTTCTGACCTCAAATTTGCAGTTGCTTACGGCAGCGATGTGGATAAAGTAAAAGAGATCATTAACGCTACTATCAATGAGCATCCTAAAGTACACAAAATACCTGCGCCCATTATCAGATTGGAGTCGCTGAAAGAAAGCTCGGTGGAATTCTTAGCAAGAATATGGACAGCGCAAGGGGACCAGTTCGTTGTATACTACGAATTATTGGA
>SACC01000374.1 GCA_009928745.1 Clostridia bacterium | reverse complement strand
TAAGAATCGTTTCCCTGGCCAAAAAGACCTTGTCAAAGCCGTTACACGGCTAAAAACCGTGGGCGTTGTTAAAGGCTAAAATTATGTGTATTAAGGGCTTATAACCCTAAAATATATCTGCAATTATCCTATGCTGACGGTTTCGACGCCGTCGTGGTGCCTTTCGCCTTTGGCGCTCAGGTATGCCGGATAATAACAGACCTCTGCAGTTGGGATGACTGCTCCTTAGACAGTATCGCGGGTTCGACTCCCGCACCAAGTAATTGGTTAGCTTAGTGGGTAAAGCATGTCAGAATTCTTTAAAAGGAAACTGAAAATGGCCTTTTGAGCCGATTAATTTAGTACTGTTAAGGGTAAGATTGGAAGCGAAGACTTCCGGTGCCTGCACGGAGCGGACAATTACAGTCCGTGCGTGTGCAAGCACAGCGGTTTCTTGTCTGCGGCACAGGGATACCGTTTGGCAAACCTTAGACCCATAACGCTTTTTACGGAAAGTGTAAGCCGGCTAAGGCAACCCAAACTAAAATGTTGTCCCACAAAAAAACCGTGGAAGTCTTTGCGGAAGATCTATCTTCAAAAATAACAATACAATTAACAAGGTGAATAACTTATGTGCTGGTTAAAAAGAAAAAACGAACATATTTTCCGTCTGTATAACAAACAGGAAACTCCTCCAAAGGCACCCGTTAGCAAGGATGCGGTAGTCGTTGTTTGGAGCGAGGACAGGGAGAGTTTCGGCGAGGTTTTCTTTGAGAACGGAGCTTATAAATATTCTTGCTGGAGCCTTTCTTTTGATGAGGATATCGTAGGGTTTTATTGGAGTCCGATAAGAAGTAAGTTCGCAAGTTTCTTTGATACGCTTGACAAGGCAAAGCAAGCTGTCAAAGACACAATACAAAGTAAGTAAATAAATCAAAGATATAGGAGAATACGAAAATGAAAATAATTATCAATCAAAACGAGCGCGGTTTTTTATTCAAGAACGGTACATACCGCAAAATGCTGCAGCCTGGTAAGAATAAGGTATATACTTTTTTAGGCGAGACCTATGTTCGCGCGGCTTTAGACAAGCCGATCAAGGTGCCTGGCACTGATACGGATATATTAATGAACGATAAGGAGTTCGCTCAAAACGTCATTAAAATCGAAGTGCCCGACGGCTTTGTGGCAGTTCGCTTTGAGGACGGACGCATTATCGGCGCGCATGACGCGGGCAAATATTTCTACTTCAACTACTATCAAAATGTTTCTTACAAGCTTTTTGATATTTCAAAAGTGGAGATTGAGGGCTTGACTCCCGAGCAAATTAATCGTTTACCCAAGGAGCTTTATGTCAAAGCAATTGTTGCCGAGGGCGAGACGGGACTCCTCAACTTAGATGGTAAGTTTAGCTGCGCTCTGAAAGCAGGCGCATATTACTTCTGGAACACCAAAACGGCAGTAACTTGCGAGAAGGTGGATTTGCGCTCACAGGAGCTGGAGATTAACGGGCAGGAGATTTTGACCGCAGACAAGGTATCTTTGCGCGTAAATTTTATTGCAAACTACCGCATCACGGACGCTGTAAAAATTACAAGCGAGGTCAAAAACTATAAGGACCGTATCTATACAATTACGCAGTTGGCTTTGCGTGAGTATATCGGCAAATTCCGCTTTGACGAGCTTTTGGAGCAGAAAGAGAATATCGCAGCAAGCGTACTTGCTCAGCTTCAAGCAAAGTCTGGCGAGTATTGCGTTGAGTTTACCGGCGCAGGTCTTAAAGATATCATTCTGCCCGGCGAGATCCGCGATATCATGAACAC
>SACC01000373.1 GCA_009928745.1 Clostridia bacterium | reverse complement strand
TTTTTAGTCGGGTGAACTGTACCGAAAGGATGTTCAGGCGGAGCATATATTGAGTATAGCTTCAATGGTGTTCTGCCTGTATTGATGAGGTTATGCCATGTTCCCGCCGGAACTATAATAGCATCGTTGTCGGCTACTCTACGCCTTATATTGCAATTATCCTTGCGGTCGCCCATCGTAACCACACCCTGTCCCTGCTCGATACGTAAAAACTGGTCGAGGTCAGAGTGCATTTCTATTCCTATATCTTCTCCCGGATTAATACTCATTAAAGTAACCTGTAAGTATTTACCCGTCCACAGAACGGTACGGAAGTAATTGTTTTGCAGGGTAGCTCTTTCGATATTCACCACATATGGATTCGGTCCGTAATCGTTGGATCTTTTTATATTTATACAATCCGTATTTTTCGCATTCCTGTCATCATTATAACGCATATTTATACCCATGCTCTAAAAGCTGCGTTATAGATAAAAAGCCGGCATGGGCTTACGCCCTCCTTTCGTCTGTTTTTATAATCTATCACGCAATCCCTCCATTCATAAACCGGATAGTACAGTATATGAGTTATAATAAAATACGCCAATATTTATATTATACAGAGGGTTTATCACGCGTTTTTTTCTTTCTTCTGTTCATTACATATATTAAGAAAACTCCAATAACGACAAGCAGCGGTTGTGAGAAATTCGGTTCGGCTTCACTTTGCAAAGCGTTAATATAAGTGGCAAAGGGAAAATAATATACTCTGTCATCCAATTTTACGGAAATATCGCTGCCACGTCTTGTCGTGGTACCGTTCACAATCTCACCGTTTTTATCCATAAAGGAATAATCGAGAGACCATTCGTATCGCTGATCGGGAGTTCTCCCGCTGTCCTCGCCGCCAACTCGTCTTACCCTTACGGCAGCGATGGCAGTTTCCCCATAAAAGTAGAGCATAAGCTCACTAACCGCGATTATTATCAACGCAACACCAACTGCAGATATTACAATTCTCAGGAAAAGATTGGCCGCTTTGTTTGTTTTATTAACTGTCATAGCAATCCTCCGTATCAAAATGTATTATTCCTGTTATTATAATATCTTGTCCTTTAGATTATTGCAACACTTTTTTCAAATTCAAAGCGCAGGATAATAATTATATCCTGCGCTTTATGAGTTGTATTTATTTCAATTTCAACGGCGAAAGTTCAACGGTCAACGGTCTTCCCGGAAATAGGACATTCCGAGAGAAGCCGGTCCCTGATTTTCCTTCTTATTGCGGAAGCTGACTATTATAAGGACAACGATTGTCACGATATAAGGGAGCATCTGTGTAAGATCGGTCGATATTTTAAGGAGGTATTGATACGCCCAGTAGAATATTCCGAAGACAAGCGAACCCCATATTAGGTTAAGCGGTTTCCACATGGCGAAAATCACGAGAGCGACCGCAAGCCAGCCGAAAGCCTTTATAGATGATATGTCTGTAGTCGACCATGCGCCGCTCTTAAATTCCATAACACAGAATATACCGGCAAGCCCGGTTAATCCCGAACCTATACAGGTGGCAAGATATTTGAATTTTATGACGTTTATTCCCGCCGCATCCGCCGTTCTCTGATTCAGATACGTATCCTGGCTTCCGCCCCCGACGATGTTCAAACTCGTATAGACTTTCCCGGTAAGCGACTCCAGTGTTTTCAGTGTATTTCGATAATCCAGAGACAGCGAATTATAAATGCACTGCATCGTCTCTCCGATTGTCTCGGGAACCTGCTGATTTGACTCCTTGCAGGCCAGCGCGATTTCATCGATCATCG